>JAJAZK010000301.1 GCA_026785765.1 Rhodoferax sp.
CAGCGATACCGTGCACGGATCGAGCGAGCCGGCCAGGACTGGCGCTGTTACGACTCCCTGGGGCGTGCGGAAATCCAATAGCCCGTTCTCGATTTCCAAGTTGAGTTGCGCGTCTGGTGGCGGGCCGAGAAAGCCCGGGTCGGGTCGCCAGGTTTCTGTGAGCCAACGCCGTGCCCGGCGCAGGGGGTCGCCACTCACTTCGACGAACGGTAGCCCGGGCTGCAGTTGGCGCAAGTCCTCCATGTGCCGTTGATACAGGTCCCCCAATGTGAAGGCGTCTGGCAACTGACCCGTGCCAAAGGCGCAGCGCCACAAATTGCCGATAACTTGCATGACCCTGCCACGCGGCCATTCGGCCAAGGCCACTTGCTCCCCACAAAATAGCTCGCGGCCGCTAAAGCCTGCTGACCAGAACCGCCAGCGCCCAAACCAGTCCGGCCCGCCTTCGATGGCAAGTTCCACGCCGTCATGGACGCCAATCCATCGGTAGGTCTCGCCATCTGGCGGGTGGATTTGCCGAAACCCCGCTTCGACCACCACTTGGGTAATCGATACAACCTGCAGGGCGTGTTGAATCAGGGCCTGCTCACATGCCCTTTCCAGAAGGGAGTCCAGGTCGTCGGATGTGATTTCGTGGCCTTTCATGATTGACGCCAGGTCGCCCATCGCTGCATTAAAGTCGGCCTGCGATTGGGTCTTGATCAGGTTTTCCACCTCGTCGGCCGGTACCTGGCTGACTGGCTGCAGGCATCGATCGGCCACGATTACTTCTCTGCACTGCTTGCCGTTCAGGTCCATTGAATTTCCCAAGAGCGCGACCTGCCAGGCGAACACCCGTGTAGGGGAGCCAACCAGCTCCGCGACGTGCCCGATGGCATGTCGGACGACCACAAGGCGCCCGTCGGGATGGCCTTGGATGCGCTTCAATGCAGCTACCATGCCAATGCATCCAATGGCGTTGGCAGGGATCAGTGGGGCAGCCATCGTTGAATCCTCTATTTTGGGGATTGGCCGACCCAAGCCAGCTTGTCGTTGCGCAACTCGGACTCACCATCCCACCGATAGGCCACCAGCGGGCCAGCCGCGGCGGCAGACCAGTCCAGGCAGGCCAGCTTTGGGCCTTCAATCTTGGGGTGCCCGCTGAACCAGTGATGGCCCACAAAAACGGGGGCGCCTTCGATGGCGGACAGGACCAGATCAGTGGGCCACTCCATGTCCTTCAGTTGTTCCTCTTGCCCGGGAGGTATCAGCGCAATCTCATGGAGTTGGGTGGCCCAGTCTCGCCAGCTGGCAATCCGAATGTCGCTATGCCTATTTCCTGACTTGTCCAATACGAACTTGCCGGGTGGCAGCATCAACTCCAGGCCGCAAGTGAGCAGCTTGCGCGCATCCTTCATCGGGCTGCCGTGTCTATTTGTCTCAAGCAGGAGTTCATCCGACAAACGCGTGCCCAGCGCCCAGCCACCAGCGGTCAGTGTCGCGACCGCAGCAGCATCCCAGCAGCCGTGGACGACTCGGATGCCCCCAAGGTCCAGGAAAGCCGGCAAGGTCCGAAACCACTCCACCCACGCAAGGTGCTCGGCGGAACCTTCTACGACCTGGGCAAGGAACTGGACGTGTTGATCTCGGTTCTTGGCGCAAGTGCTGGTGTCGGCCCTGTTGGGGCGAAGGCGCTCGCCGGGATTGGCAGGGTCGTCAGTGGCATAACAGATCGCGTTGAACTCGTGGTTGCCCATGATGCACAAGGCATCGCCCGACTCGACCATGGCGCGTGCAATTTCGAGTACGCGCATCTGCTTGGGGCCGCGGTCGATCAGGTCGCCCAAGAACACCAGTTGCCGTCCCGCAGGTGCGGTGTAACCGCGTCCAGCTCGAACATAGCCCATGTGGGCAAGAAGGTTCTCCAGTTTGTCCGCGTGTCCGTGAACATCTCCCACCAGGTCATAACGCATCAATTTCTCCTGTTAAATGTAAGTCGCAATTAAGTATAACGCAAATTAACTGCATAATGCAATTAACTTAAGGAGAACAGGATGAATCCCGAAGTAAGTGATGGTCCAGCCCCAAAGCGTGCGATGCCGTTTGTCCGGCTGGAACTGGTGCCGCTGGCGGTCAAGGATGGCGCACTGCAGGTGTTGCTGAGTCATCGCAAGGAGGCGCCATTCAAAGGCAAGTGGGGCCTCCCCGGCGGTGTGCTGCGTATTGATCTGGATGTGTCGCTCGAAGAGGCCGCACAGCGAGTTGCCCATGAACGCCTCGGCCGCGCATTGCCGAACCTGAGCCAGGTGTGCGCGGTGGGTGGCGCCAGGCGTGACCCGCGCGCGCCTTGGGCGATGAGCGTCGTCTACCGCAGTCTGGTTCAGCCAGACATCGAGGCGACGCCTGGAAAGCGGGTGCTGGCGCTGGCCTGGCGACCAGTGTCCGATTTGGAGACCGCGAAAGACCTCGCGTTCGATCATGGGGCACTCGTTGCCCAGGCGGTCTCGGCGCTACGCCAGCAAGTTCGGGACTTGCGCTTTCCGGCGGGGTGGGTTGCGCCGGAATTTACGATCGGAGAACTTCATGGCTTGAGCGAGGCGGTGCTGGGGCAGTTGATCGACAAGGTCACGTTCAGGCGCCGAATGGATGTGGCTGGCATTGCTGAGCCCTTGCCAGGAAAGATGCGTTTGGCTGGGGCACATCGGCCGGCCCAGCTTCTTGCTTTCAAGTGAGATTGACTGCGGCACATAGTGCGTGCCGATCAGGTTCGGGCCTCTGGTCAGGCTGTATGAACGGTTGTCTAGAAGCGTTGTTTTCTGAGCTTGAGTGCCGTTCTGGCTCCTGATCTTCGGGGTTTGAATTCACATCCAGTCATGTTCGCCCTCGGGCAAACATGATTGGGCGCCCCTGGTGAGTTGGGTGGTTCTGGAATGCGCTGTCGGGGGTGGTGATTCGCCGCCGGGGCATCGGCAGCAGTGCAGGCTGCCTATTGGCTGGCTGTACGTGGCGTTGGTGCTGTAC
>JAJAZK010000302.1 GCA_026785765.1 Rhodoferax sp.
ACCTTGCGCCCTTCCCCAGCGAGGATGTTGTAGGTTCTGCAAGCGGCCTGCGTGTCCATGGTCTCGACTCCGATGCGCCGTTGCATCAGAGCGCCCAACCATGCCGGTTGTGCAAAACGG
This sequence comes from Rhodoferax sp., assembly GCA_026785765.1. GTDB lineage: Bacteria > Pseudomonadota > Gammaproteobacteria > Burkholderiales > Burkholderiaceae_C > CAISIP01. The sequence continues at coordinate 121 of JAJAZK010000302.1, forward strand.
ATGCGGGTTCCGCTGCCAAACAACACCAGTTCGGCGTCCAATTCGGCCAGGCGCGCAAAGTGCGCGGCGCCGAGTTCCGCAAAACTGCGGCAGTTCCAGTCAAAGCGGTCACCACTGGAGCTGATCACCAGGCTGTGCGCATAACGCTCCCCATCGATGGCGACCCAGCCTGGGCCATAGGCAGAAACAGACTGGACGGCGGATTTGTCAGGCTGGAGTTTCATTCGATTTGGCGGTGGGGAACTGTGGTCAAATTATAGGTTTGCTGTGTGTGACGCAGTGCCCCGGAGCGCCCATGAAACCCATCCGCAAGTCCACCAAACTCGACAACGTCTGTTACGACATCCGCGGCCCGATTCTGGAATGTGCGCAACGCATGGAGGAGGAGGGGCACAAGATCATCAAGCTCAACATCGGCAACCTGGCGATGTTCGGGTTTGATTCGCCCGAGGAGATCCAGCAGGACATGATCCGCAACCTGCCGAACTCGGCGGGTTATTCCGACAGCAAGGGCATTTTTGGCGCGCGCAAGGCCGTCATGCACTACACCCAGGAGCAGGGCATCGCGGGTGTCACGCTGGACGACATTTATTTGGGCAATGGTGCCTCCGAATTGATAGTCATGGCAAGCAATGCGATGCTCAATGACGGCGACGAGATGCTGATACCGGCGCCCGACTATCCGTTATGGACTGCGGCTGTGGTCCTGTCCGGTGGCAAGCCGGTGCATTACCGCTGTGACGAGGCCAGGGACTGGATGCCCGACCTGGATGATATCCGCGCTAAGGTTACGCCACGCACCAAGGGCATCGTGGTGATCAACCCGAACAACCCGACCGGCGCGCTGTACTCCGACGCGATGCTGCAGGGTATCGTCGATATCGCGCGTGAGAACGGTCTGGTGATTTTCGCTGACGAGGTCTACGACAAGGTGTTGTACGACGGGGCCAAACATACAGCGATTGCCGCGCTCAGCGACGACGTGCTGACGCTGACTTTCAACAGCCTGAGCAAGAGTTACCGGTCATGTGGTTATCGCTCGGGCTGGATGGTGGTGTCGGGTGACAAAAAGCCGGCGCGCGACTATATTGACGGGCTCAACATGATGTCCAACCTGCGACTGTGCCCGAACGTGCCGGGGCAGTGGGCGATACAGACCGCGCTGGGTGGTTACCAGAGTATCCGTGACCTGGTCGGCGAAGGCGGCCGCTTGCGCCGCCAGCGTGATTTGGCGCACCAACTGATCACCGCCATACCGGGGGTCAGTTGTGTCAAGCCGCGGGCAGCACTGTACATGTTTCCAAAACTCGACCCGATCATGTACCCGGTGCAGGACGATCAGGAATTCATGCTCGAACTGCTGCAGGAAACCAAGGTCATGCTGGTGCAAGGCACAGGGTTCAACTGGGAGCGCCCGGACCACTTCCGGATCGTCTTTTTGCCGCATGAGGACGACTTGCGCGAGGCCATTGGCCGTATTGCGCGTTTTCTCGAACACTACCGCAAACGCCATGCCGATCACACCGTGCGTGGACCAATGAAACTTGTTGCCGTACGCGCCTGACGGCCGGCGCACGCCAACCCAACCAAGACACCAATGAACGCGATTCAAGTAGGCCTGCTGGGCATTGGCACCGTCGGCAGCGGAACCTTCAGTGTTCTCAAGCGCAACCAGGCGGAGATTCGCCGACGTGCCGGACGCGGCATCGAAATCACCATGGTGGCGGACCTGGATGTGGCGCGTGCCCAGGCCCTGGTCGGCCCTGGCGTTCGGGTGGTGCACGATGCCCGCGCGGTGATTGCGAACCCCGACATCGACATCGTTGTCGAGTTGATCGGCGGCATGGGCATTGCGCGCCAACTGGTGATGGAGGCGATTGCCGCCGGGAAACACGTGGTGACCGCCAACAAGGCGCTGTTGGCCGTGCACGGTACGGAGATTTTTGCGGCGGCACATGCCAGGGGAGTGATGGTCGCATTCGAGGCGGCGGTTGCCGGTGGCATTCCGATCATCAAGGCCCTGCGCGAGGGGCTGACCGCCAACAGTATCCAGTGGGTGGCTGGCATCATCAACGGCACGACCAATTTCATTCTGAGCGAGATGCGTGACAAAGGGCTCGACTTCGCTGCCGTGCTCAAGGAGGCGCAGCGCCTGGGGTATGCCGAGGCCGACCCCAGCTTTGACATCAACGGGGTTGATGCCGCGCACAAGCTTACCATCATGTCGGCGATTGCATTTGGTATTCCGGTGCAGTTCGACAAGGCCTATGTCGAAGGTATCGCCGGACTCGCGACGCAGGACATCCAGTACGCGGGCCAACTGGGGTACCGGATCAAGTTACTGGGCATCACCAAACGCAATACCGACGCCGGCACGGGGCAGGCACGTGGCATCGAGTTGCGGGTGCATCCCAGCCTGGTACCGATGAAACGCCTGATCGCCAACGTCGAGGGCGCGATGAATGCAGTAATGGTGCAGGGGGACGCGGTGGGCACCACGCTGTACTACGGCAAAGGTGCCGGCAGCGAGCCGACCGCCAGCGCAGTCATCGCCGATCTGGTGGACATCACCCGCTTGCACACGGCCGACGCCGCGCAGCGCGTGCCACACCTGGCGTTTCACCCGGACGCGATGAGCGACTTGCCGGTGTTGCCGATGGCCGACATCACTACCGCCTATTACCTTCGTCTGCGGGTGGCCGACCAGGCCGGCGTGTTGGCCCGGGTGACCGGTATTCTGGCCAACGCGGGTATCAGCATCGACGCGATGTTGCAACGCGAAGCCGACGAGGTCGGTGGCAGTGGGGCTGCCAGCGGTGGCGCCGCGCAGACCGATTTGGTCATCCTGACCCACGATATCCGGGAAGGCACGATGAACGGGGCGCTGGCGCAGATGCAGGCGTTGGACAGCGTGCTGCAGACGATTGTTCGTATCCGCAAGGAAGAACTCGCCTGATGCGTTACTGCTCTACGCGCGGGCACCCCGCGCGCCCGCGCTTCTGCGACATCCTGCTCGCAGGCCTGGCGCCAGACGGCGGGCTGTACCTTCCCGAGACCTATCCGCAAGTGGATGACGCGACGCTGACGCGGTGGCGCAGCCTGCCATATGCAGACCTGGCGTTTGAGGTGTTGTCGCTGTACGTGGACGACATTCCCGCAGCCGACCTGCTGGCGATCTGCCGCAAGACGTACACCAGCGAGGTCTTTGGCACAGCACAGATTGTGCCTTTGCGCCGCCTGCATCCGCTTGCTGATTCGGGCCAGGAACCACAGGCATTGATGTACCTGGAGGGCTTGTCCAACGGTCCGACCTTGGCGTTCAAGGATATGGCGATGCAACTGCTCGGCAATCTGTTCGAGTACGAGTTGGCCCGGCGCGGCGAAACGCTCAATATTCTGGGGGCGACCAGTGGTGATACCGGTAGCGCCGCTGAGTATGCGATGCGTGGCAAACGCGGCCTGACGGTGTTCATGACCAGCCCGCACGGGCGTATGAGTCCGTTCCAGCAGGCCCAGATGTTCAGCCTGATGGACGCAAATATCCACAACATCGCAATCGAGGGAGTATTTGACGACTGCCAGGATATGGTCAAGGCGGTCTCGGCGGACGCTGACTTCAAGCGCAGGAACCGGATCGGCACCGTGAATTCCATCAACTGGGCGCGCCTGGTGGCGCAGGTCGTGTACTACTTTGCGGGTTACATCCAGGCGACCAGTTCGAACGAAGAGCAGGTGAGTTTTGCGGTTCCCTCGGGCAACTTTGGCAACGTGTGTGCCGGCCATGTCGCGCGCATGATGGGGTTGCCGATCCACCAGCTGGTGGTGGCGACCAACGAGAACGATGTGCTCGACGAGTTTTTCCGCAGTGGTGTGTACCGGGTGCGCAGCGCGGCCGACACCCGTGAAACCTCCAGCCCGTCGATGGACATCTCCAAGGCATCCAACTTTGAACGTTTTGTTTTCGACCTGCTCGGACGTGACGGGCCGCGCGTGGCGCAGTTGTTCGCCTCCGATCTGGCGCGGCACGGCTGCTTCGACCTGTCCGCCGACGCCGCGTTCGCCGGTGCGGCGCGCCGCTTCGGTTTTGTCAGCGGGAGCAGTACCCATGCCGACCGACTGGCCACCATTCGCGACACCGATGCCCGGTTTGGCGTTGTCGTGGATACCCACACGGCGGATGGCATCAAGGTGGCGCGTGAACACCTGACCCCAGGCGTGCCCATGCTGGTGCTGGAGACTGCGCTGCCGATCAAGTTTGCCCAGACGATTGTTGAGGCGCTGGGGCACTCGCCGCCATGCCCGGCGCGGTTCGCCGGGATCGAGGACTTGCCGCGGCGTGTGCTGGTGATGCCAGCCGACGTAAACGCGATCAAGGCCTACATCGAGCGCCACAGCAATGTGTGAATTTATTTCGGCGGATGCGGGGTTTTGCCGACGCCGCGAGAGCGCCAACAGGGGCCGTTTTTCATGACACGATCCCCGGCGCCATTGTTGCCATTGGACGACGCGCTGTCGCAGCTGCTCGCTGGTGCGCATCCGCTGGGCGAGAACGAGCAGGTTTCGGCCTTTGACGCCGATGGCCGGGTGCTGGCCATCGACGTGGTGTCCCCGCTGCGGGTACCGCCGCAGGACAACAGTTCCATGGACGGCTACGCTGTGCGCTGTTTCGACGTGCCGGTGGCTGCCACGGAGCTGGCTGTCGGTCAACGCATCCCGGCTGGATATTCCGCAAACGCGTTGCAGCCTTCCTGTGCCGCGCGTATCTTCACCGGTGCGCCGATACCCGCCGGTGCAGACGCGGTGGTCATGCAGGAAGACTGCGAACTACTCGGTGCGGGGCAGCTGGTGCGGGTCAAACGTGTCCCCTTTGCGGGCCAGTGGATCCGCCGCGCTGGCGAGGACGTGGCCCTGGGCGCGACCGTGCTCGCTGCCGGCACTCGCCTGGGCCCTGCCGCCCTGGGAATGGCGGCCAGTGTGGGGCTGGCCAGCCTAACAGTGGCGCGGCGGCCGCGTGTGGCCTTGTTTTCCACCGGCGACGAGCTGGTCATGCCGGGTGAAGTCGCGCCACAGCAGATGCCGCCGGGTGCCATCTACAACTCGAACCGTTTTTTCCTGCGTGCCATGTTGATCCGGCTCGGGTGTGTGGTCAGCGACATGGGCATCGTGTCGGACCGACGTGACGCGACGATTGCCGCGCTGCGTGCCGCTGCCGCTGCCCATGACATGGTTCTTACCAGCGGCGGTGTCTCGGTCGGCGAGGAGGACCACATCAAGCCCGCAGTAATGTCCCTGGGCACACTCGACCTGTGGCAAATTGCAATCAAGCCCGGCAAGCCGTTCGCCTATGGCCGTATTGGTGCGGCCCACTTTGTCGGCTTGCCAGGCAATCCGGTGTCGAGTTTCGTGACCTTTGCGCTGCTGGTGCGACCATTTCTGCTGCGCTTGCAAGGCGCCACTGAAGTGGCGGTTGCACGCAGCCCGATGCGTGCTGATTTTTCCTGGCCCAAGGCGGACCGCCGCCGTGAGTTCTTGCGTGTGCAACGCAACGCTGGTGGCGGGCTGGATCTTTTTTCCCACCAGAGTTCGGGCGTTCTTACCTCTGCTGTCTGGGCCGACGGCCTGGTCGACAATCCCGCAGGCGCCGTGATCAGCCCCGGTCAGCAGGTGGCGTACGTCGCCTTCGCCGATCTCCTCGCCTGATCCGACCATGCAATTGACTCTGCGTTATTTCGCGTCCATCCGCGAGGCCATCGGAACGGGCAATGAGGCATGGGTCACCCAGGCAAGCGATCTGGCTGGTTTGCGCGATGAACTCATAACACGTGGAACGCCACATGCACAGGCGCTGGCGCGCGACCGGGTGCTGCGCATGGCGGTGGACCACGTGCTGTGTGATGAACACACGCCGCTTGCGCCTGGCACCGAAGTGGCATTCTTCCCCCCCGTCACCGGCGGCTGACCGCGGCCGACCGGTCCAGCGCCTGCAGCAGCAATCGTAATTCGGTCAGATGAGCCTGGGTGTTTCCAATTTGGGCGCAAGGGCTGGGCAGGCCCAACCCTGCCATGTGTGCGCGATGCTTCTGACCCTCTCGCTGATGCGCATGGCGCTGCCCCAACAGCGCGGAACCCAATGCCTGCAGTGCAGTGCCACAATGGAGCGATGAAATTGCCGCGCGTTGCAATCCAAGGCGCCGATTTCGACCTCTCGGCCGAAGTTGCCAGCCTGCGCGCCGCCGATCCCCGGGTCGGCGCGGTGTGCAGCTTTATCGGAACCGTGCGAGACCGCAATGACGGCTGCAGTGTGGCGACGCTGGAACTGGAGCATTACCCCGGCATGACGGAGAAGTCGATCGAGGCCATGATCGACGAAGCGCAGCGGCGTTTTGCCATTTTTGCCGCGCGCGTGGTGCACCGCGTTGGTGTGCTGCAGCCGCTCGACCAGATTGTGCTGGTGGCGGTGACGTCGGCGCACCGCGGCGAGAGCTTCCGGGCGTGTGAGTTTTTGATGGACTATCTCAAGACCCAGGCGCCATTCTGGAAAAAGGAACAGACCCCGCAGGGAGCGCGCTGGGTCGATGCGCGGGTATCGGACGATGCGGCGATGCAGCGCTGGGAGATTGGTGCGCCGCGCAACAACTGACCGCGTCGTACAGGTCAGTTCAGGTAAGCAGGGGGTAGCGGCGCGTCAGCCAGCTCCGGGGCTGTGGCCGCCACGGACGTGCCACTGGCGGTTTCGCGCCATGCTGACTGCTGCATGGCACGCTCCAGCAGATGCACAAAAGCGTGCATCAACTGGTCCGCCAGCGCCAGCTCGAAACTGCGGCTGGCAGCCCCACCGGGCAGGTTCTCGGAGCAACTCAGGCGCAACTGGCCGTTGTTCAATGGTGCCAACTGAACTTCGGTCACTAGCAGCGGGCCGTCGAACAGCGGTGTACTGCCCGGTGGCTGGTAGGGTGTGGAGAAGTCGGCCTTGCGGAGGGTTTCGGTTTGCCGGAACTCCGCCACCGCTTGTTTGCTTTGCGCGTCCATGGTGGCGATGTGTGCGCTGGGAAGGCCGCCATGGCGTGCAGCCTGGTCTGCGACCGCCGTGCCCAGCACGCGTGTGAGTCCGAGGGCGAGTCGCCGTGTCAACCAGAAATGCAACTCACGTTCTTCCCGGGTATTGACCCGCACCAGGATGCGGTCCTGTTCTGGCACGTATGCGATCGACAGCTGATGGACGTTCACAGTTTGATTCTAGTCAGGCCGACGCCACGGACTAGCGCTGTGCACTTGAAAAGCCTTGAACCTGCCCTACGTGCGAAGGAACCCGGAGATTCCAGCCATGCGACTCGACAAACTCACCACCAAGTTCCAGGAAGCCTTGGGCGAAGCCCAGACGCTGGCGTTGACCAACGACCATGCCTACATCGAACCGGCCCACGTGCTGGTGGCCATGTTGCGCCAGGATGACGGTCCCAAGGCGCTGCTGCAGCGTGCTGGCGTGAACGTCGCAGGCTTGCTGGCTGCGGGAGAAGCGGCGATCAAGAAGCTGCCAACGGTGCAGGGCCAGGAACAGGTGCAGGTCGGGCGCGACATGGTCAGCCTGTTACAGGCAGCCGAAAAGGAATCCATCAAACGTGGCGACCAGTTCGTCGCGGGTGAGTTGTTCCTGCTGAGCGTGGCCGATAGCAAGCAGGACATCGGCAAGCTGGCGCGTGAGCACGGCCTGACGCGCAAATCGCTTGAATCCGCCATCGACGCCGTGCGCGGCGGGCAGAACGTCGATAGCGCGGACGCCGAAGACCAGCGCGAGTCGCTCAAGAAGTACTGCATCGACCTCACGGAGCGCGCGCGCCTGGGCAAGCTCGACCCTGTGATTGGCCGCGACGACGAAATCCGGCGCGCCATCCAGGTGCTGCAGCGGCGCACCAAAAACAACCCGGTGCTGATCGGTGAACCGGGCGTGGGCAAAACCGCCATTGTGGAAGGCCTGGCGCAACGCATCGTGGCCGGCGAAGTGCCGGAGTCGCTCAAGGGCAAACGCGTGTTGTCGCTGGACATGGCGGCGCTGCTGGCGGGCGCCAAGTTCCGCGGCGAGTTCGAGGAGCGGCTGAAGAACGTGCTCAAAGACCTGGCCAAGGACGAAGGCCAGACCATTGTCTTCATCGACGAGTTGCACACCATGGTGGGTGCCGGCAAGGCCGAGGGCGCGATGGACGCGGGCAATATGTTGAAGCCAGCTTTGGCGCGTGGCGAGTTGCATTGTGTGGGCGCCACCACGCTCGACGAATACCGAAAGTACGTTGAAAAGGACGCTGCGCTGGAGCGCCGTTTTCAGAAAATCCTGGTGGGTGAGCCGACCGTGGAGGCGACCATCGCGATCCTGCGCGGACTGCAGGAAAAATACGAGGTGCACCATGGCGTGGACATCACCGACCCGGCCATCGTCGCCGCCGCCGAACTCAGCCACCGCTACATCACAGACCGCTTCTTGCCCGACAAGGCAATCGACCTGATCGACGAGGCAGCCGCCAAGATCAAGATAGAGATCGACTCCAAGCCCGAAGTGATGGACAAACTTGATCGGCGCCTGATCCAGCTGCAAATCGAACGCGAGTCGGTGCGGCGTGAGAAGGACGAGGCCTCGCAAAAGCGCTTTGGCCTGATCGAGGATGAAATCGCCAAGCTGCAAAAAGAAATCGCCGACATGGACGAGATCTGGAAAGCCGAAAAGGCGCAGGCCCAGGGCAGTGCGCAGGTGCGCGAGGCCATCGAAAAGCTGCGCCAGCAGATCGAAGAATTCACACGCAAGGGCGACTACAACAAGGTCGCGGAGTTGCAGTACGGCAAATTGCCGGAGCTGGAAAAACAGCTAAAGGATGCGCAGGCGGTAGAGGCGAAGAAGGGGCCAGGAGCGGCGCCGCGCCTGTTGCGCACCCAGGTCGGCGCCGAGGAAATCGCCGAAGTCGTGGCGCGCGCCACCGGCATCCCGGTGTCCAAGCTGATGCAGGGTGAGCGCGACAAGCTGCTGCAGATGGAGGACAAGTTGCACCAGCGCGTGGTGGGTCAGACCGAGGCGATCACGGCGGTCGCCAATGCGATCCGGCGCTCACGCGCTGGCCTGGGCGACCCGAACCGGCCCACCGGCTCGTTCCTGTTCCTGGGTCCCACCGGAGTTGGCAAGACCGAGCTGTGCAAGGCGCTGGCCGGTTTTCTGTTTGATTCGGAGGACCACCTCATCCGCGTCGACATGAGTGAATTCATGGAGAAACATTCGGTGGCGCGCCTGATCGGTGCGCCGCCAGGTTATGTCGGTTACGAGGAGGGCGGCCACCTGACCGAGGCGGTGCGCCGCAAACCCTACGCCGTCTTGCTGCTCGACGAGATCGAGAAGGCGCACCCGGACGTTTTCAACGTATTGCTGCAAGTCCTGGACGATGGCCGGCTGACCGACGGCCAGGGCCGCACCGTGGACTTCAAGAACACGGTGATCGTGATGACCAGCAACATCGGCTCACCCATCATCCAGAGCATGGTCGGGCGCGACAGCGAGGACATCAAGGACGCGGTGACGGCGGAGCTGAAGAACTACTTCCGCCCCGAATTTCTGAACCGGATTGACGAGACGGTAGTGTTCCATGCGCTCGACGCCAAACACATCGAAGCCATTGCGGCGATCCAGATCAAGGTTCTGCAGGAGCGGCTGGCCAAGATGGATTTGGAGCTGCAGGTGTCACCGGCGGCGCTGGCAGAGCTGGCCAAGGTCGGGTTCGACCCCGTGTTCGGCGCGCGCCCGTTGAAACGCGCGATCCAGCAGCGCATCGAGAACCCCTTGTCGAAGCTTTTGCTGGAGGGCAAGTTCCTGCCCAAATCGGTGATCCCGGTGGACGTGGACACCATCCACGCGCCGGGGCAGTTCAGCTTTGAGCGGGTGATTTACTGAGCCGGGGCATTGCGGTTCCTGAGTTGAGCTTGGATCGCAGCCAGTCGCCCCTGTGAACCCAGCCAGCCACAATCTGACCGAAAACATCGAAACCCTGTACCGCACAGAAT
>JAJAZK010000303.1 GCA_026785765.1 Rhodoferax sp.
AAATGAGCGGCGCCGGGCCGTCCCAAGGCGCGAAGGCCCCCCCGGGGGGCAGCGCAGTACATGCAATGACAAGCGTGGGGGCTAAATGAGCGGCGCCGGGCCGTCCCAAGGCGCGAAGGCCCCCCCGGGGGGCAGCGCAGTACATGCAATGACAAGCGTGGGGGCTAAATGAGCGGCGCCGGGCCGCCCCAAGGCGCGAAGGCCCCCCCGGGGCTGGCGCCTGCGGCTCCAAAACTGCCTGCGCAGGTTTGGACAGGCGACAGAGGCGAAGCGTCTTGCGAGCCGCGGCCTGCAAGGCCTCGCGCAAAACATGCAATGACAAACCTCGGCACGCGCATGAGCGCGGGGTGCACGCGGGCTGACTGATATGTTGCGCTGGCTGAAAACCGCCGCCAATGTGCTGGGCGGTGGTTTGTTCCTGACCCTGTTCGTGGTGTTCGTGATCCAGATCACGGCACGTTTCGTTTTCAACAAGCCCATGGCCTGGACCGACGAGGCTGCCGTCATCCTGTATGTTTGGGTGATTCTGTGGGGCGCGGCAGCCATCGTGCCAGAGCGCGAACACGTGGTGTTTGACCTGGTGTGGAACAGCGTCAACCAGCGTGCGCGCCAGGTGATGCGCATCGCCGGCAACCTGTTGATTGGCGGCTTGGCACTGGCGGCCTTGCCAGGCAGCTGGGACTACGTGCGTTTCATGGCGCGCGAGGGCACGCCGGTGCTCAATATTCCGTTCATGTGGGTGTTCCTTCCGTTTGTGCTGCTGATGGTGGCGCTGGTGCTACGCGCCGCATGGGCGATCTGGAATGCCTGCAAGGGTGTGGGCCTGGAAGCAGAACTGCGCGCAGGAGCGTGAACCAGCCATGACTATTGGAATATTCGTTTTGGTGTGTGTACTGGTGGGGGGAATGTTGCTGCGCATGCCGATCGGCTTCTCGATGCTGGTATCCGGCGTTGCCTACCTGCTGGTCAAGGGCCAGGACGTGGGGCTGGTTGCCGAGCAGGTAGGCAACGGCCTGTACAACAGCTATGTGCTGTTGGCCGTACCACTGTTTGTATTTGCCGCGAACATCATGAACGCCGGCACGGTGAGCGAGCGCATCTTTGACTTCTGCCGCATCCTTGTCGGGCGCATGCGCGGCGGACTGGCACAGGTGGACATCCTGGTGAGCGTGATTTTCTCCGGCATGAGCGGGAGTGCGATTGCCGACGCCGCCGGGCCGGGGCTGGTAACCATACGCCAGATGCTCAAGAAGCCCGAATACACGCGCGGTTTTGCGGCTGCCGTGGTGGTGGCCAGCGCCACGCTGGGACCCATCATTCCGCCGTCGATACCGATGGTGATCTACGCGCTGGTATCGGGTGCCTCGGTGGGTGCGCTGTTCCTGGGCGGCGTGGTGCCCGGCTTTCTGATGGCCGGGCGCATGATGGTGGTGGTGCACATCATCGCCGTCAAACGCAACATGCCGCGCGACGCCCCGGTCCCCCGCTCCCAGTGGGCCGGGCTGGTGTTTCGCGGCGCGTTGCCGCTGTCGATGCCGATTGTCTTGCTGGGCGGTATCTACTCCGGCGCTTTTACGCCCACCGAGGCCGCCGCCGTCGCCGCGCTGCATTCGCTCATTCTCGCCACCGTGTTTTTCCGCGCGCTGACCTGGAAGAGCTTTTGGGGCGTGGTGCTGGAGTCCACGCGCGGCAGCGCGGTGATCACCATCATCCTGGCGGGCTCGTTTATCCTCAACTATGCGTTTACGGCCGAAGGTGTGCCGCAGGCGATGGCGCAATGGGTGGACGACATGCACCTGTCCCAACTCAAGTTTCTGCTGCTGGTGAATGTGATGTTCCTGGTGCTGGGATGTTTTCTGGACGTATCGGTATTGCTGCTGGTGTTTGTGCCCATGCTGCTGCCCGCCGCGAAACTGCTGGGCGTCGATCTGGTGCATTTTGGCGTGCTGGTGGTGCTGAACATGATGATCGGGCTGATCCACCCGCCGTTCGGCATGCTGCTGTTTGTGACCAAGGCGCTCACCGGCATACCGATCGGCGAAATGATGAAGGAAGGTTGGCCGTTCCTGGTGATGCTGCTGTGCCTGCTGCTGGCCATCACGGTGTTTCCGCAGATCGTGTTGTGGTTGCCGCAAACCATGGGTTATGGCGTGCCCAAGTAGCGGGCAGACTGCTACAGAATCCAGGTTGAATACCTGTCGTTGCCCACGATTTTCGATTTTTTCTCACGCGCTCAGCCCGCCTCGACCTCCACCAGGCAGTCGTAAAACGTCGGCGCGCGCCCCAAGTCGGTCAGCTTCTGGCTGGTGAGCTGGTTCACGTTCTTGCCGTCGAGCCCGAGTTTGCGCCACCAGATGCCCATGCCGTTGACCACGCCCGGCCGTGCGCGGGTCGATACCTCCATGCGGCAGCGGTAGTCGCCACGCGCGTTGAACACGCGCACCACGGATCCGGAGGCGAGCCCGCGCATGGTGGCGTCGACGGCATTCATCTCCAGCAAGGGCTCGCCTTCGATGTCGCGCAGGCTTTGCACGTTGACAAAGGTCGAGTTCAGGAAATTGCGCGCTGGCGGCGAAATCATCGCCAAAGGGAATTGTGCCGAACTGCCAAAGGCTTCGTAGTTGGGGATATGGTCGGGCAGTCCGTCCTTTCCCTGTGCGGCCAGGCGCGCGCTGAAGAACTCGCATTTGCCCGAGGGCGTCGGGAAGCCGCCATTGGCAAACGGCGCCTCGGGCAGCTTCAATGTTGCGAAACCCTTCTGGAGCAGTTCGTTGAAGTCGATGGCATCGCCATACGCCATTCGGCACAGGCTCTCGTCGTCCTGTGCAAAACACGGATCGGTGAATCCCATGCGCTGGGACAACTCGCGAAAGATCTGCGTGTTGGTTTTTGTCTGTCCGACGGGGGCGATTGCCGGGCGATTCAGCAACACATCGGTATGGCCGTAGCTGAGGTGCACGTCCCAATGCTCGAGCTGGGTCGTGGCCGGCAGAATGTAGTCGGCATAGTCGGCCGTGTCGGTCTGGAAGTGTTCCAGCACTACGGTGAACAGGTCTTCGCGGGAAAAGCCCTGGACTACCCTGGACGAATCGGGCGCCACCGCGAGCGGATTGCTGTTGTAGACGAGCAGCGCCTCGATGGCCGGCCCGAATTCCGCTGACGTGCTGCGCAGCAGGTCGTCTCCAATGGTGTTCATGTTGACGGTGCGCGGCTGTCGGCCAGCGAGCAGGTCGGGCCGCTCCAGCGCCGCCCGTTGCACTGGAAAACTCGCGGACGACGACAGCAAAACGCCGCCAGCGCGATGGCGCCAGGCACCGATCAGCGCCGGCAGGCAGGCGATGGCACGCACCGCGTTGCCGCCGCCGCGCACACGCTGCATGCCGTAGTTGACCCGGATCGCCGCTGGATGGCCATTGACCAGGCATTGGCCATAGTCGTGGGACAGGTCGCGCAGCTGTTGCGCAGCGATGCCGCACACCTCGGCCACACGTTCAGGTGGCCAGCACAGCGCGCGCTCTCGAAGACCTTCCCATCCGACGCTGTAGCGTTCGAGGTAATCGTGGTCCAACCAGTCGTTCTGGATCAGTTCATGCATCAGCCCGAGCGCCAGAGCGGCGTCGGTACCGGGCAGCAGCGCGATGTGTTCATGGCATTTGTCGGCGGTCTCCGAGCGCTGCGGGTCGATGCAGATGAGTTTGGCGCCCCGGCGTTTGGCCTCTTGCGCCAGGCGCCAGAAATGCAGGTTGCTGCCAATCGAGTTGCTGCCCCAGATAAGGATCAGCTTCGACTCGGCGAAATACTCCACCCGCATGCCAACCTTGCCACCCAGGGTCAGCGCCACCGCCTCGCCGCCGGCGCTGGAGCAGATGGTGCGGTCGAGCTGCGAGGCGCCGAGCTGGTTGAAAAAGCGCGCCGCAATGCTCTCGCCCTGTACCAGCCCCATGGTGCCCGCGTAGCTGTAAGGGAGGATGGCCTGCGCCGCGTCCGCGCCACGCGCGGCAATGGCCTGCAGGCGCGCCGCGATGTCGCCGAGCGCGACATTCCAGCTGACCGGCCGGAACTGTCCGCTCCCCTTGGGCCCATTGCGTTGCAACGGCTGCAGGATGCGCTTTGGGTGATAGGTGCGTTCGGTATAACGCGAGACCTTGGTGCACAGGGCACCGTCGGTCTGCGGGTGGGCCGGATTGCCCTGCACCTTGACCGCAACGCCCTCCTGCACGGTGGTGACAAAGGAACAGGTGTCCGGGCAGTCATGCGGGCAAGCGCCCAACACAGTGGTGGTCAATGCAGCGGCCATGGGTTCTCCGGGGCTTAGGTGGTTACAGGCTGGCAGTTGCGGGTGTGATCGGGCGTTCTTCAGGCGAGGGTTCTGGCTTGCGAATAGACTAGCGGGAACAACTACCCCGCAGGATACGCCATGAAGATGATCGATTCCATTGTGACCCAGGCGGCCGGCATAGCCGGTGTGCGCCGGGACATCCACGCCCACCCTGAGTTGTGTTTTCAGGAGAAGCGCACCGCCGAACTTGTCGCCACCAAACTCACCGAATGGGGCATACCGATGCATCGGGGCATGGGCACCACCGGTGTGGTGGGCATCGTGAAGGCCGGAACGTCGAATCGTGCCGTCGGCTTGCGCGCGGACATGGACGCGCTGCCGATGCAGGAATTCAACACTTTTGCGCACACCAGCAAGAATGCCGGAAAGATGCACGCTTGCGGCCACGACGGCCATACCGCGATGCTGCTGGCAGCGGCGCAGCACTTCGCAAAAAACCGCAACTTCGATGGAACGGTGTATCTGATCTTCCAGCCGGCCGAAGAAGGCGGCGGCGGTGCGCGCGAAATGATCAAGGACGGCCTGTTCGAGCAGTTCCCGATGGAAGCGGTGTTCGGCATGCACAACTGGCCTGGCTCGCAGGTCGGCAAGTTTGCCGTCAGTCCGGGGCCGGTGATGGCGTCGAGCAACGAGTTCAAGATCACCATCCGGGGCAAGGGCGGACACGCTGCCCTGCCGCACCTGGGGCTGGACCCGGTACCGGTCGCCTGCCAGATGGTGCAGGCGTTTCAGACCATCATCAGCCGCAACAAGAAGCCGATCGACGCCGGCGTGGTGTCGGTGACCATGATCCATGCGGGCGAGGCTACCAACGTCATCCCCGACAGCTGCGAGTTGCAGGGCACGGTACGCACCTTCACCCTGGAAGTGCTGGACCTGATCGAGCGACGGATGAAAGAAATCGCCGAACACACCTGTGCAGCTTTTGGCGTTGCTTGCGACTTCAGCTTCAAGCGCAATTACCCGCCGACGATCAACTCCGCAGCGGAGGCCGACTTTGCGCGCAGCGTCATGAACGACATTGTGGGCACAGACAATGTGCTGGTGCAGGAGCCAACCATGGGATCGGAGGATTTTGCCTACATGCTGCAGGCCAAGCCGGGCGCCTATTGCTTCATCGCCAACGGCGACGGCAGCCACCGCGAGATGGGACATGGCGCGGGGCCGTGCATGTTGCACAACCCGAGTTACGACTTCAACGACGACCTGATTCCGCTGGGTGCTACTTACTGGGTGCGACTGGCCGAGCAATGGCTCTCAACGCCACGGGCCTCGGCCAAGGCCTGAACGAGTCGCCGCCATGGATCTGATCAGCGCGTTTTCACCGGGTTATGCCGCGGCACGGGTGAAGTTTCTGGAAGCCGCCGCAGCCGCTGGTCTGGCCATCGAGTCGCATGTCCACCCTCTGACGGGGCGCGACGGTGAAGAGCTGGCGATGGATGTAGCGCGCGCTGGCAGTGCCGACGCCAGCGCGGTGTTGATTGTGTCAAGCGCCTGCCATGGCGTGGAGGGGTACTGCGGCAGTGGCGTGCAGGTGTTTGCCCTGCACGACCAGGAATGGCTGCAGGCGGCAGCGGCGTCCGGTGTCGCGGTGTTGTACATCCACGCGCTCAATCCCTACGGTTTCTCGCATGTGCGCCGTACGACCCACGAAAATGTGGATCTGAACCGCAATTTCCAGGATTTTTCGCAAGCCTTGCCGGCCAACCTGGCGTATGCCGATCTCCACGAGTTGCTGCTGCCTCCGGTCTGGCCCCCCGAACCCGCGAACACAGCGGCAATTGCGGCCTACATCGAACAACATGGCATGGCCCGTTTCCAGGCTGCGGTAACGCAGGGACAACATGCTTTTGCAGATGGCTTGTTTTATGGCGGCAATGTGCCGACCTGGAGCAACCGCACCGTGCGCACGGTGTTGCGCCAGCATGCGGCACGCGCGCAGCGTCTGGCCTGGATCGACCTGCACACCGGGCTCGGACCGAGTGGCCTGGGGGAGCGGATTTTTGCCTGCCGTGACGATACAGCAGCATTGGCGCGGGCGCGCCAATGGTGGTCTGGCGGCGGAGCGACGGCTATCACCTCGTTCTACGACGGCTCGTCAAGTTCGGCCAAACTGACCGGCCTGATGTGGAACGCCGCCTATGAGGAATGTCCGCAGGCCGAGTACACCGCCATCGCCATGGAGTACGGCACCCTGCCATTGCCCGAGATGATCATGGCGCTGCGCGCCGAGCATTGGCTGCACAACAACCCGCAGGCGCCGGCAGAACTGGCGCGCAGCATCAAGCAGCAGATGCTGGATGCCTTCTATGTCGATACCGATGTCTGGAAGGGGCAGATCATCAGCCAGGCACGCCAGGCGCTGTTCCAGGCCGTTGCCGGGCTCAGCGCAGCTTGAAGCGGCGGCTGGCGATTTCCAGCAAACCGTCGAAGATCAGGTTGTCAACCAGTTCGAACGGCGTGCCCAGGCTGGGCGCCATTTTCCAGCCGGCGCCTCCGGTCATGTAACACGTCGGCGCCACGCCGCAATGCTGTTGCAAATTGCGCACCATCCGATCCATGGCCCCCGCAATCGCGAAAGTGCCGCCGCTGGTCAGGGCGTCGCTGGTGTTGGTGGGGAAGTCACGCACCTCTCCAGTGGGCACATGCAGGCCGGCAGTGCCAGACTCCAGCGCGCGCAGCATGATGCCGTGGCCGGGCAGAATCAGGCCGCCGAGATAACGGCCGTTGCCATCGATTGCCTCCACCGTCACCGCAGTACCGACCATGGCGACGACGATGGGGCGGGCCGGACCCTGTGACAACATGCGATGCCAGGCGCCGACGACGGCGACCCAGCGGCCGGCGCCAAGCCGGGTCGGGTAGTCGTATCCGTTGACAACGCCAGCCTCGGTTTCATTCGCCACTACCCACTGCGGGGTCACATCCCACAACTCCATCTGCTCTTCCACACGACGGCGCGCGGCGTCGCCGGCTACCACACAACCCAGCATGCTGGCGGGCGGGGCCAGTGTGGCCCACGCCCCCTCGGCGAGCTTGTCGATGTTTTCCAGGAACTCTGCACCCTGTGCCAGCACCTGTGCAGAGGGTTTCGGCGCATCAAACAGCGCCCACTTCAAGCGCGTGTTGCCAACGTCGATGGCGAGGTAGGGCATTACACGGTGCGTCGCAGGCGGGGTTTCAGTTCTGCCGCCACGGCAAGCCGCGTCGGCGCCAGCCACCAGACGTGTTGCGGTGCGCCAGCGCATCCGGATTGCCTTCGAATCCTTCCAGGGTGTTGTAGGCATCAAAGCCCAGTTCGCTGGCCCGTTTCGCCGAGGCGATGGAGCGCACACCGCTGCGGCACAACATGACCACCTTCTTTCCTTGCGGAACGGCTGCACGCAGGGCTTCGTCGAAGTTCTGGTTTGCCGCCATGCCGGGCCATTG
>JAJAZK010000304.1 GCA_026785765.1 Rhodoferax sp.
CCGCTCCTCCCGCTCAGACAACTCTGAATCCGCCGGCCGCCTGGCGGTTTCCAACCCCCACAAAGCCGTAACCGGCTGCGTGGCGTCCGCCCCGGGCCCGCCACCGCGAGGGGCGGGGCTTTTTTATGCCGTCAGGCCAAGGCTTGCGCGGTCGACGCTGTAGTTTTGTGGTCCGCGGTGTGCGATCTTGATCGATCCCAACCGGTTGCCCAACTCTGCGCAGCGCTGCAGCGGCCAGTCGTGCTCCAGCCCATACAACAATGCTCCGCGGTAAGCGTCGCCGCAGCCTGTCGGATCCACCACTGCGGCTGCCGTTACCGCTGGCACGTGCGTTTTCTCCCCGTTGATCCAGACTTCGCTGCCTTCGGCGCCAAGGGTCACGATCAGACCGCGCACGCGCCGTGAAATTTCGGCCGTGTCCCAGCCGGTTCGGTCGCTGAGCATCTTGCCCTCGTAGTCGTTGACCGCAACCCAGCTCGACAGTTCAACGAAGTGGCGCAGTTCTGCCCCATCGAAACGGGGCAGCTGCTGGCCGGGATCAAAAACGAAGGGGATCTGCGCTGCGGCAAACTGCTCTGCATGCTGCACCATTGCATCACGCCCGTCGGGTGCAATGATGCCGAGCCCGATGTCGCTGCGCGCCTTGATCCGGGTGCGCCACGCCTGCTCCATGGCACCCGGATGGAACCCGTTTATCTGGTTGTTGTCGACGTCGGTGATGATCATTGCCTGGGCGGTATAGGCGTCGGCGATCGTGCACACGAACTCGGTGTTGATGCCTTGCGCGCGCATGCGCTGCAAGTAGTCGTCGCCGTCCAACCCGACGGTGGCCATTGGCAGCGGTGTGCCACCGAGCTGACTCAGGCAGTAAGCGATGTTGCCCGCACAGCCGCCGAAATCTCGCCGCAGCGACGGCACCAGAAACGAAACGTTGAGGATGTGCAGTTGCTCGGGCATGATTTGCTGTGCAAAACGGCCTTCGAAATTCATGATCGTGTCAAAGGCCAGTGAGCCGCAAATGATGGATGCCATGGTGAGTCGTGGTTGTTCAGTCAGGGATAAAAGGCGAGTATGCGATACCCGGCAACACGTTCCGCGCTGCCAGTGGTAATGACGCTCAGTGTAAGTCCGCCGGTCCAATCCGAGCCCGCGGCCAATACCTGGCCGGACGCGCCGAACTCCACGGGCAGAATCACCCGGCGCGACAGCGCCTGGTCCTGAGCGTCGGTGATGGACAACTCGATAGCCGGCATGGCGATATCGATGGACGCACTGTTGCGTAGTGAAAAACCGAGCCGGTAGAGGTCACCACGAAGGCGGCTGAATGAGGAATTTTCAATCACGACGGAATCCAACAGGCGCAGTGGCGATACCATGCATTTGGTCGTGGCGCAGAACCAAAGCAAGGCCGGACGCACGGCCGGTGCGAGCACTGCAATGCGGTCGCGTTCGTGGCGCACGACCTGCAGCGCCAAGACGCCCAGCAACAGCACCGACAGCAGTGACAAGGCCCATGCCACAGCCGGCCGATGCCTGGCAGGCCGCTTGTCCTGCATGAATGAAAAGCCGGCGCTGTCGTGGTCGGCTGTTGCCATGGGCTCAGGCCGCGGTGGCGGAAATATTGGTTCGTCAACAAACACACTGGAGTGTTCGGGTATCGGATGGTCCACGCTGGTGGGCGCCCGCGCTTGGTCTCGCGGCTGCACCGCGGTCGTGCTTTCGGCTGCTGTGTGGTGCGGGGGCGGGGTCGATGCCGGTTCTGGCGCTTGGACAACGACCGCGATGCCAGCAGCCGCTGCAGGCGCTGCCTCGGGTGTTTCGCCGTGTTCTGCTGCCAGCAGGTTCAGGGTTGCATCAAAAACTTCGCCGCACTGGCCGCAGCGCACCCAACCGTCAGAGATGCGAAGCTGATCAGGTACAACCTTGAACAGCGTCTGGCAGGCGGTGCAGCGGGTGATCAAGCTCATCGCGAATCGATTGTAGAGGCGCCCACCACGGCATCAGAAGCGCGCGGTCATCAGGATCCAGCCGTCTTGGGATGCGATGCATTCGAGTCTGGCGAAGGGCTGGTAGACCGCTTTCAGATCAGTGGCCTGTCGTTCCAGAGTCCCTGCCAGCACCAGGCTGCCGCCGGGCGATACCCTGGCGCACAACAGCGGTGCGAGCACCTTCAACGGCGACGCCAGGATGTTGGCCAGCACCGTCTGGTAGGCTCCGCTGACCCGGTCCGGCGTTCCACAATGCAGCGTAACGGCGTTGCTGTGGGCGTTGGCTTGTGCGGCTTCGACTGCCGCCATGTCAATGTCCACTGCGTCGACGCTGGTGGCTCCGAACAGCGCCGCCGCGATGCCCAGAATTCCGGACCCGCAACCGTAGTCCAGAACGCGGCCCAGTGGTGCTGCATGGCCAATCGTCGCGATCCAGCGCAGACACATGCTGGTAGTGGGGTGGGTGCCGGTGCCAAAGGCCAGGCCCGGGTCGAGCCGGATGACGTGGCGCGCCTGGGCTGGCGGCTCATGCCAGCTTGGTACCACCCAGAAGTCGGGCGTGATTGCGACCGGTGCGAACTGCGTCTGCGTCAGCCGCACCCAGTCCTGCTCGGGCACCGGCGTGATGCCGTGCACCGTGCAGTCGTCCAGCAGTTGTGCCCCCCGCATCAAATGCAGCGCGCCGCCTGCCAGGGCATTGGACGCAAACAGTGCCCGCATGCGCGATTGGCGCCAGCCTATGTGTTGCGGGACCATGCCCGGCTCCCCGAACAGGGCAGTTTCCGACTCGGTCAGCGCGTCGGCGTCCTCCACACTGATGCTTTGCGCGTCGAGCGCTTGCAGCGCGTCCGAGATGTCTTCCACCCGCTGTTGCGGGCACTGCAGACTCAACTCGAACATATTCTCCTGCGGTCAGCGTTTGTGCTGGGCAAGCCACTCTTCCAGGTAGTGGATGTTGGTGCCACCACTGGTGAAGCGCGCGTCCACCATCAGTTCGCGGTGCAAAGGGATATTGGTGTGTATGCCTTCGACGACCGTTTCCCCAAGCGCCGTACGCATACGCGCCAGCGCCTGCTCGCGCGTGTCACCGTGGACGATGATCTTGCCGATCATCGAGTCGTAGTTGGGTGGCACAAAGTAGTTGGTGTAAATATGGGAATCCACCCGCACCCCGGGTCCGGC
>JAJAZK010000305.1 GCA_026785765.1 Rhodoferax sp.
ATGCTCTGGGGGTTATCTTGTGCGGTACAGTTTGGCATCGGCATTCCTCGTTCGTTGGTTGCGACTTGATACCAATATCAACGGGCAACAAAGAGGAATGCCGTCCTCGTTTCTACCTACTGCGGTGAAATATTCGGGCTAGCCGTGTGGCATCCAGCGACGTTGTCCCGCCAGCCGCCTGGCGGCGGCAAAATGCACAACGCCACCTAGATCGCGCAGCGCCACCGGCCAGAGTTTCAGCAGCAGTTCCGCCGTCGCCAGCGTATCGGCCGCCGCCTGGTGCCGCACGGTACAGGTGATCTGTAGCGCCGCCATCCACTCGTCGAGCGCGTGGGCGCGTACCTCCGGGTGCAGCACTGCCGCCAGCGGCTCCAGGTCGAGCCAGGGGTTGTCTGGCCGGCGCAGCTGCACGGCGTCGAAAGCGCGCAATATCAGCGTCTGGTCGAACGCGGCATGAAAAGCGATGAGCGGCGAGCGCCCGATGAACTGACCGAACGCGCCCAGCGCCAACGCTGGCTCCACGCCGTCGCGTTGCGCGCCAACACCGATGCCGTGCAGCAAGATGTTTGCCTTGTCGGCGACCGCTACCTGTTGGCGCAGTACCACTTCGAAACTGTCGCCCAGCGCGATTTGCGCGCGCTTGCCGTCGGTGTGAACGGCAATAGCAGCAATCGCCAGCAGCCGGTCCGCCTTTGGATCAAGGCCGCTCGACTCTACATCCAGCACCACCCAGCGGCGGTCGTCTGGCGCTAGCGCCCCGCGCAGGCGCTGCGACAAGGCTTGCAGCAGGTTCACCGCTGGTAGTCCAGTTCCAGCCGTTGCTGCAGTCGACGCGCCACCCGGAAACTTTCCTTCAGCATGCGCTGGTCGATCTCATTGAGGCTGGCGAGTTCGATCAGATTTGCTTTGTCCGGCGTCACTTCTGGCCGCGCCAATTGCACCTGGAGCCGCAGCATCTGCAGGAACTCGAAGGCTGCAATCCAGGCCTGACTCTCCTGCGTTGGACTCTGCAGCAATGGGCCCAGCGCGTCAAAGCGTTCCCGCGTATTGGTGGCGCGGACTCCGTACGCCAGCGCGCACAGTCGCGCGACATCGACAAAAATTGCTGTGCCCTGGTACTTCAGGTCGATCATCGCGCGACCGTCCACAGCGTGTGTTTCCAGGCCGCCAAGCCAGTTCAGCGGCGCGCGGCTGCGCAGGCTGTTGACGGCCATCTGCTGGATGAAACGCGGCAAACCGGGGGCTGTTGCGCTGATCGTTGCGACCAGGTCGTTGGTCAACGCGGCATTTCCGACCAGCGGACGCAGGTCGAAGAAGATGCTGGCGTTGAGCAGGTCGGCTGGTGCACCACGCTTCATCCAGTCGCCAAACCGCTGTTGCCACTCCTGCACGCTCAGGCAGCATTGCGGGTTGGACGCCATCACGTTGCCCTTGCACAGCGGGTAGCCGCATTGGTCCAGCGCGGCATTCACCCGCTGCGCAAACGCCAGCCAGCGCGGCCGGTCAGCTTGTGCGTCCTCACTGGCGAACACCAGTCCGTTGTCCTGGTCGGTGGAGATGGTTTGTTCACTTCGGCCTTCGGAACCAAAAGCGAGCCAGCAGGCGTGCTGCAGGTCCATGCCCATCTCCAGCGCCAGCAGCGTGACCAGGCGTTCGGTCAGCACGTCGTTGAGGTGGCTGATCAATTGCGTCAGCTGGCGCGCGGCGACACCTTGTGCCAGCAATGTGCGTGCAAAACGGCGGATGTCCCCTGCAGCCAGCGCCAGTGTGTCGACACTCGCGGCGCCGCGCAGGGCAGAGCTTACGTTCTTCAGCGAGAGCCGCTGCAATGCGAACAGGTCGCGCTCGGACACGATGCCCACCACTGCGCCGTCGCGGGTGACCGGAACGTGGCGAATCGTGTGGCGCGACATCAGCAACGCCGCGTCCTGCGCCGTCTGTTCGGCCGTCAGCGAGAACACCGGGCTGGACATGACGTGGGAAATCGGCGCATCCAGATCGGCGCGCGCCAATGCCACCCGCTCCAGGATGTCGTGCCGCGTCAGGATGCCGACGGCGCCGCCGCGCTCGTCGCTGACCAGGATGGACCCGATCCTCCGTTCCTGCATGGTTGTCAGTGCCTGCCCCAGAGGGGTCTCTGGCGTCACGCAGACCGCTGCTTTCAGGCCGAGCTGCGCCAGTGGCGTCTCCAGCGACTGTTCTTCCATCGCCTGGGTCGAATAGGTCTGCTGCGTCTGCTGGCGCGACAGCGCCAGGTAGCGCAGTGCGCGCTGGCCGAGGAAGGTGGCGAACGGGGCACTGTTGTCGGCCAGCCGACGCACATCAGCGACCGGCACCAGCAGGCAGAACACATCGCCGTGGGCCTGGTAGGTGGCAGCGACCGGGCGCGTACCCATCACCGCACCGACCGGAAAGATGTCGCCGGCGTCGTACTCGAAGCCAGCGTTTTCCGGTTTGGCGCCAACCCGCCCCGTCACATGGCCTTGGCGGATGCAAACCAGGTGCGCCGGTGGTC
Organism: Rhodoferax sp.; assembly: GCA_026785765.1. Taxonomy (GTDB): domain Bacteria; phylum Pseudomonadota; class Gammaproteobacteria; order Burkholderiales; family Burkholderiaceae_C; genus CAISIP01. The sequence continues at coordinate 2,516 of JAJAZK010000305.1, forward strand.
CGTCGGTCGGCGACAACAGCGTTTCGCCCGGGGCAAAGTAGGCCTGCTGCGCGGCTGCCAGGAACTGGTTGATGTGTTCTTCCTGCATCTGCGCGAACGGCGGATACCGTGACAAAGCCAAGCGCAGGTTGGCAAACAGGCTGGTCGAAGGCTGGGAAGTTGCGGACATGGCCAAGGTGTTCGGACAGTAGACAGGAAACCGATTGTGCCGCCTGTGGTGGCGGGGCAGTTGACCCAAGTCCAGTAACTCTTGCGCGGACTTGACGCTCCGCGCCTTTGAGCCAATTGCTTGGCTCACCTGCCTATGGTCTTCCTTCGGCTCACCGACAAGGTTGGCCAGCGCGCCGGGCGTCCGCGTCGTGTCGCTTGCGCACTCGCGCAGATGATGCGTTTGGTACGGCACGGGATTGGCGCGACCATCGTGATAGCTGCGTGTGACTCCGTGGCATGCGCGAATAGCTCCAGCGCCCCGGCACAGCCACCCGCCACGCCCGAATGGATCACTTCATGGTCACGAACTGAGCTAGCCTGACGATCCGCACCGTCTCGTCGCTCCCGGAGGTCTGGGGTTGGGTATGTCGCCGACCAGCGACTACACCGGGCGTGTCGGGTGAGCCGCGCCGGGCAGACGGAACTATTCGCGCATGCCTTCGAGCCAGGCACGCCAATCTGGTGGTCACGCCAGTTACATCGCGTGCAACAAAAACCATCTGCGCGATTGGAGTCGGCCCGGTGCGGACGCCCGGCAGGCTAGCTCATTGGCACCGACTGCCGAAGGTATCGTTGCATTTGCAGCAACACGACCCGAACGAGAAGAAGTCAGAGGTCTGCGAAGCGTGCAACACCGGACCAGCCCCCCGACCAGCACAGCCCGGCGTCAATGGCCGCAACACCGGGTCAGTGGTAGACCTCAAACAAACCGGCCGCGCCCATGCCGCCGCCCACACACATCGACACCACCACGTTTTTGGCCTTGCGCCGGCGGCCTTCGAGCAGGATGTGGCCTGCCAGGCGTGCTCCGGTCATGCCGAACGGATGGCCAATGGCAATCGAGCCGCCATTGACGTTGTAGATTGCAGGGTCGATGCCGAGTTTGTCGCGGCAGTACAGACATTGGCTGGCGAACGCCTCATTGAGCTCCCACAGGTCGATGTCGGACACCTTCAGGCCGTGGCGTTGCAGCAACCGCGGAATTGCGAATACCGGGCCGATGC
>JAJAZK010000306.1 GCA_026785765.1 Rhodoferax sp.
CCCTAGGTTCTGACTATGCAAGAAACCATCTTCTTCGAACATTACGAGATTGGCACCTGCCGCTCCACCTTTTCACGGACCATTACCGAAACAGACTTCGTGGTACACGCCGGACACACTGGAGATTTTTTCCCGCACCACATGGACGCGGAGTTCATGAAGACGCATGCCTTCGGTCAGCGGATCGCCCACGGAACCATGGTCTTTGCGATCGGAGTCGGCTTGACGGCAACCAGAATCAATCCAGTTGCGTTCAGTTATGGATACGACAAACTTCGATTTGTAAAACCTGTTTTCATTGGCGATACCATTCACTCTAGGCTGACCATTGCCAAAAAAGAACCTGATCCGAAACGGCCGCGTCACGGTCGGGTCTGGGAATCAACTGAGGTGATCAACCAGCACGGAGAAGTCGTGCTGGCCTGTGAGCACATCCACATCGTCGAATGCGCGCCCAAAGCATGAAGATCGCACAGGTGGAGGTGCGCTGCTGCCACCGAAGTGCTGCGGGGCTCGGCGCAAACGCATTGCGAGGTCAGGCGTTCCAGGGGTTCGAGTTTCTGGTGGTGACCCTGACAACGGATACCGGCCTGGCCGCAAGCTCTTTTAGCTTCGCTGGACGTTCGGCACTCGGGGCGGGAAAGCTGATCGCAGAGAGCCTGCGAACATTCATGGTCGGCCGCGACCCGCTCGACCGCGAAATGGCCTGGCATGATTTCCGGATTGCGGATCGGTGGTGGGGCCATCTCCCGGTGTACGCCTATGGTCCGTTTGACGTTTGTCTGTGGATACTGTCAGCCCTGTCTGCCGGACAACCGCTGTATAAATACCTTGGCGCCTACCGCGACTCGGTTCCGGTATACGCAAGTTCCATGGTGCTGGCGCATCCGCAGGACTATGCGGATGAAGCCCTGCGCGCAAAGGCGCAGGGGCTCAAGGCATACAAGCTGCACACCCCAGGGACAAACCATGACCAGGATCTGGAAGCCCACCAGTTGGTGCGACAGGCGGTAGGCAGCACGTACCCTTTGATGTCCGACCCGGTGGCCACCTTCAACCTGGAGCAGGCAGTCCGTTTTGGCCGGGCCCTGGAAAAGCTGGACTATCTATGGCTCGAGGAGCCCTTGTACGACGAAGATGTCCGTTCACCCCGGGAGCTCTCACGGATGCTGGACATCCCCATCGTGGGAACCGAGGTCGTGGCAAAACACCCGTACAGCGTTGCGGAATACCTTGCAAGTGCGGTGGTTGATCGGGTTCGGGCCGATGTGTCATGGACCGGCGGTGTCACGGGCGTGATGAAGACCGCTCGCCTCGCCGAAGCCTTTGGCGCCAATTGCGAGGTGCACACGTCGATTTTTCATCCTCTCGATCTGGTGAACCTGCATTGCTGCGCTGCAATCAAGAATTGCGATTACTTTGAGTTGCTCTATCCGTTCGAGAGTTTCTCATTTGGCCTGAAGCAGCCGATGGTGATCGAACAGGGCATTGCCCATCTGCCGAGCGGGCCGGGATTGGGACTGGACTTCGACTGGGATGAAATCGACAACTGCACGCTGCTCATCGTCTGACAAACACCGGGGCAACCCAGCCGCCGTTGACGGATTGACGCACACGCCTGCGGGACACCTACCCACGCGCTGTATAACCGGGTCGTGCCCTACAACGGCGCCACCGGCTGTGGCGCGGCCTCGTAGGCACCCACAATCGACTGGTCGAAATCAATCACCGAGCCGGTCATCAGACCGGACTCGTCGCTACACAGGTAGGCCACGGCACGCGCCACTTCTCTTGGGTCGACGAGGCGGCCGTTGGGCTGTTTCGCCGATGCCTGTTGCAGCCAGTCGGCGTCGGCATGGTGGAAATCGCGCTGGATGCGGTCTTCGCCCTCGGTTGCCATCCAGCCGATGTTGAGCGCGTTCACCCGGATGCGGTTGCGCAACAAGGCGTAGGCGGTGTTGCGCGTCAGTGTGGCCAATGCGCCCTTGGACGTGCAGTAGGCCGCGATGAACGGCTGACCGCCGTGTGCTGACATGGAGCCGATGTTGACGATGCTGCCCGCTGTGCCTTCGCGGCGCATCACCCGCACTACCTCCTGCATCAGGAAGAATGGCGCGCGCACGTTGATGGCGATCATGCGGTCAAACAGCTCCGGTGAGGTGTCCAGAATCGTGCCGCGGTCGGTGATTGCCGCCGCATTGACCAGGATGTCGACGCGCCCGAACAGCTTGTCCGCCTGCTGCACGACCACGCGGCAGTCTTCCACCCGGGCCAGATCGGCCGGCACATAAACCGCCTGCACGCCGGTCTGCTCAAGAATCAGTTTGGCGCGGGCATTCCCATTGTCCTGGTTGCGTCCGCAGATGACGACACCGCGCGCGCCGCGTTCGGCCAGCAGCAACGAAATTGCAGCGCCCAGACCCTGGGTGCCACCAGTGACGATCGCCACCTTGCCCTGCATTGACAGGGCCGTACCCGGGCTGGTCGGTTGCATCATTTATCTCCGTTCGAAATGGCAAATTCGGGAAATGCGGCACCGGCAGGCGCGCTGCAGCCGCCGAAACGGCAGCCGTCTCAGGCTTCGCTGGCGGATTGCGCCATGCGTTCGCTTTTCCAGTACACATCGTCGCCCACCGTGCCGTCGCTGCGATGCCGGTTGAGCACACGCGCCAGCACAAACAACAAGTCGCTCAGCCGATTCAGGTAATGGCGCGGCGTGTCCTTCAGCGCCTCCTGCGCCTCCAGCGCCACCACGTCGCGCTCGGAGCGCCGCGCCACCGTCCGGCACACATGCGCCAGTGACGCCGCGCGCGTGCCTGCGGGCAGGATGAACTCCTGCAGCCGCGGCAGGGCTTCGTTGTATTCGGCCAGCGCCTGGTCCAGCGCCAGCACAGCTTCCGGCTTGAGCAGTTCGAAACCGGGAATCGACAACTCACCGCCGAGGTTGAAGAGCTGGTGCTGGATCTCCACCAGCAGTGTGCGCACCGCTACAGGCATGTCCTCACACAACAATACACCGAGGCTGGAATTGAGCTCGTCCACGTCGCCCATCGCATGCACGCGCAAACTGTTTTTGGAGGTCCGGGTGTTGTCACCCAGTCCGGTGGTGCCATCGTCCCCGGTGCGGGTGGCAATTTGTGTGAGGCGGTGGCCCATGGTGGTGCTCCTGTGAAGCAGCCATTGTCGCCGGGCTTGGCTTGGCTTGGCTTGGCTTGGCCCGGCGTCAGGGCTGGCGCAGCGCCAGGAAGTTCACTTCGACGCGGCGATTGGGCAACAGGCACTCCAGTTCCTCGGCGCGCGACGTGAACTTTTCCTTGCAGGCACTGACCGGTTGGCGGTCGCCCAGTACCGAGGTCTTGATCAGCGCTGGTGCAATCCCCTTGGCAAGCAGGTAGTCACGCACGGTCTGCACCCGCGCCAAGGCCAGCGCCTCGTTACGGGCGACCGAGCCGGTGCAGTCGGCGTGGCCAATCAGTTGCACCTCACGCAGGGTCGTGCCCGACTCGCGGGCGCGCGTGAGCGCCGCGGCCAGCCGCTCCATGGTCAGGGCACGCGCCTGTTCCAACTCGGACCGGTTGTGGTTAAACAGGACATAGGCCTGGATCTTGATCGCTTGCGGCAGCCGCGGCACCGGCACCGGAGCAGGGGTCGGCGCGGCAACCAGCACCGCAGCTGCTGGCGCAGGCGCTACCGGGGCAATAACGACCGGCGCCGGTTTCGGCACGCAGGCGTCGGCCTGTTCGCGCGCCTGCGTAAGGTGGTCTTCGGCAATTTGCAGATACGGCTTGGCATGGCGCCAGCCTCAGCACCAGGACGGGAGTGCGGTCCTGCAACTCGCGCAACCAGTCCAGCACCAGCACGTCAAAAGTCTCGCGCACCTTGGCCTGGATGAAGCGAGCGCCGCTCCCGTGCACCTCGCAGCTGTGACCGGCCGCAAACAGCACCTGTGTCACCAGGGCCGCGTGGTCGGCGTTGTCTTCGAGCAGGCCGATTCGCATCAATGGAAGTCCGCACGGGGTCCGCCGCCACACCGTGGCAGGCCTGTCATGTTGCAGGCTCCGCCGTCACCCCGGCGCAGAAAAAAGCATCGCATTGACTGTGCAAGGACCATGCGTTGTAGTCTGAGGCAATCGGATCGGCCTTCCCCGATGTTCGTTATCGTCGCGGCGCGTCTGCGGTCTGCCAAACCACCAGCCTAAACCCCAGCTGGCTGCTAAAAGCCGTCGGCCAGCGCCTGGTACGACCCACCGTGCCCGGGCTTGGCTCGCAAGTTGGTGGCGAAGACCACCTTCACCTGGGCCAGTGCGGTGTCGGCAAGGGCGGCGCCGGGGGTATTGCCACGCAGGCAGTCATTTCGTTCCAGCTGTCGAAGCCCTGCCCTGGGTGCGCGATCAGCACCTGCGGGTCCTTCTGGAAGATGGCTGCCACGGCCACAGTGGGGATCTTCTGCTTCGCGTTGTCGAACAGTTGCAGCATGTTGCCGCTCATCAGGAAGTCGATCCTGCCAGCCGACAGCAGCGGCCGGTTGTTCACCAGCGGCCCGCCCTAACCTTCATCGAAAACATCGCATGCCGATCGGCAGCAACATGGCTCCCGAGCGTGGGATCGAAGGGGTACAGGGCGTTCATCGTGTCGGGTGGTCGCCATCTCACTGCTCGCGCCGCATCTCGCTCTCGTGCCAGTGGCCGAGGATCTTTTTCGACAACGCGGCGAACGCGACGAAGATGGTGATACCGAGCAGCGACACCAACAGCAGCGCTGCGAACATCATCGGGATTTCAGTGCGAAAACTCGATTCAAGGATGCGCGAGGCCAGACCGGTCTCCTTGCCTGCCGCACCGGCGGTGAACTCGGCCACCACGGCGCCGATCAGGCTCAGGCCGCCGGCGACCTTCAGCCCCGCCAGGAAATAGGGCAAGGCGCTGGGCACGAGCAGGAAGCGAAAGCGCTGCCAGGGCGTGGCGCCATACAGCGCGTACAGATCGCGCAGGTTGCTGTCGGCGCTTTTCAGGCCGACCACCGTGTTGGACAGGATCGGGAAGAACGCAACGATCCAGGCGCAGAGCAGCAGTGCCGTGGTGGTGCTATGAATGTAGATGAGCATCAGCGGCGCGATCGCGACGATCGGTGTCACCTGCAGGATCACGGCGATCGGAAACAGGCTGATCTCAACCCATTTCGACAGCGCGAAGGCCATCGCCAGCAAGACCCCGCCAACGATTGCCGCCAGCAGCGCGAACAAGGTCAGCTTGACCGTGAACCACAGCGCAGGTGCCAGCGAGGCCCAGTTGTTCACCAGCGTCTTGAGTACCAGCGACGGTGCGGGCAGGATGTAGTGCGGTATGTCGTTGACCCGCACGACCAGTTCCCAGGCAACGAACAAACCGCTGACGATCAACACCGGCAGAACGACGCGCAGCCAGTTCTCGCGCTTGCGGGCGCGCTCCAGGTGCGCGGCGCCGGCGTTGAAATCGTCGGCGACAGCGGCTTTGGCGGCAGTGTTCATGGGCCAGTCTTTCAATGGTCGATCGACACGCCGTCGAGCGCATTGTGCAGCGCGCCTGACACCGCAATGCAGTGCTCCGAGTAACGCGGTGAGGTGTTGAAACCATTGCTGCGCGGGTACGGTTCGTCGATCCGGATCTCCTGAATCACCCGCCCGGGGCGCGGCGCCATCACGACGATGCGGTTCGACAGGTACACCGACTCGAAAACGCTGTGCGTGACAGAGATGACCGAGAAGCGGTGCTCTTTCCAGATCGCGAGCAGGTCGTTGTTGAGCTTGGTGCGTGTCATCTCGTCGAGCGCGGCGAAGGGCTCGTCCATCAGCAACAGCCGGGGATGGGTGATGAGCGCGCGCGCAATCGATACGCGCATCTTCATGCCACCCGACAACTCGCGCGGATAGACGCCGCTGAAGCGCGACAGCCCGACCCGCGCCAGCGCGTCTTTCACCGTCGGGTCGGCCGCCTCGCGTCCCACACCTGCCAGCCGCAGCGGAAGGTAGACGTTTTCGAACACCGTGGCCCAGGGCATCAACGTCGGCTCCTGGAACACGAAGCTCAGGGTCCGGTCAGTAGCCTTGGCACTCGGCGCGGTACCGAGATGCCACTGCAACGCGCCGCCACTGACGTTCAACAGGCCGGCCACGAGCCGCAGCGCGGTACTCTTGCCGCAACCGGACGGACCGAGAAAGCTGATGAAATCATGGCTGCCTATCTCCAGGCTCATGTCCTGGAGAGCCAGCGTACCGTTGGGGAAGCGCTTGCTGACGCGCGTCAGGCTGATCAGTGGCGAGGAGTCGTCTTGGCTCACAGGGTCTCCGGGGCTGCGGTGGTGACGGGCGTCAATGCGACCACTGCCAGGCTGGCTCGTTCGCCAGCCTGGACAGGTCAAAGCGGTCGATTTCCTGTAACAACCCGACTGGGAGACTGTGGGATTTTTTCATGCGTTTCCATTGACGTTGAACGAGCGTTTGGACAAATCGCTGCAGTTTTCTGTTTTAGATAATAGCCTTGATTTATCAAAATGTGATCGCCCGAACTGTCCAGGGATTCTGTCGGCCAAGCAAACGCTGGCTCAAATCTGCAAAGCCTGGCACTGGGGTAGTCCGAGCCCACCAACCCCGCGCCTACCATGCCAACTAGCAGCACCTGCGTTTGAGCTGCTGCTGCAACCGGGCAAGGCGCTGCGTTTTCTTGCCCGACGCGCATGCCCGATGTGGCGCCCGGCCACGGCTCCAGTACAAGATGCCCGATTCGGCTTTGTCGTCGGTATGGCGGTCGGCCAGCACCAAGCGTTCGCTGAGCCCAAACTTCATCTGGCAGCGTGTCGGACTTGTGACTGTTCGCGGGCCGTTTCGATGAATTCGCTCACCACTTCACGCGGGCGGCTGCCGCGCCGCCAAACGAGGCCGATATCAATGCTGGGAATCTCATCACGCAGCTTGCGCGCCTCGATATGGTCCGCGTCAAGTGTCCAGGGCCGGTACAGGAAGTCCGGCAGGATGGTGATGCCGGCGCCGACGCCAACCAGCGAACGCACAGCTTCCAACGACGTGGTGCGCAACAACACATCGGTGCGCAGGCCATAACGCGACCAGATGGTGCGCATGACGGCTCCGATGCGATCGGCCTCAAGCACCACCTGCGG
>JAJAZK010000307.1 GCA_026785765.1 Rhodoferax sp.
CTATGAAGAGGTGGCGGAGTCATTGCGGCAGCGCATCTTCAGCCGCGAACTCTCGCCTGGCAGTTGGATCGACGAGCTGAAGATTGCGCAGGCTTACGGCATCAGCCGCACACCACTGCGCGAAGCACTCAAAGTCCTTGCGACCGAAGGACTGGTGACCATGAAGCTGCGCCGCGGCGCCTATGTCACCGAGGTATCCGAGCGCGACCTCGCCGAGGTCTACCATTTGCTGAGCCTGCTGGAATCCGACGCCGCGATGCTCGCCGCCCTGCGCGCCAACCCGACAGAACTGGCAGAACTCAGGCAGTTGCACGGAGAACTTGAATTGGCAGCGGCGCCGGGCGCGCAGGACCGGGATCGGTTTTTTCGCATCAATGAACAGTTCCACATGCGCCTACTCGAAGTCGCCGGCAACCGCTGGGCCACGCAGATGGTGACCGACTTGCGCAAGGTCATGAAGCTGAACCGCCACAACTCGCTGCAAAAGGCCGGTCGGATTGATGACTCATTACACGAGCACCAGGCCATCATGGCGGCCCTGGAGAGCCGTGACGGCGCCTGCGCCCGCACGCGCATGCAGCAACACTTCAACAACGGGCTGCAAGCGGCGGCCTGACCGGTTGTGGCGTATTTGCGGGTCACTGGCCCAGACCCGATTACATGCTGCGGGGACGAACCGGCGCCGTGACCAGGACGACACCTGGAACGATCAAGGCCGCGCCACCGAGGTGGTGCCAGCCCGGGTTCTCCCCCAGTGCGAGCCATGCGGCCAAGCCACCATACAGCGGACCCAGGTACAGCGCCATCGCCACCCGGCTCGCACCCAGCACCTTTTGCGCCCAACCGTAAATCCAGTAGGCGCCCAGACCAGGCAATGCCGCTGTCAGCAGCACCAGGCCCAGTGCCTGCGCGTTCCACAGATTCAGCCCGGGTTGGGTCGCCTCCCACAAGGCAAACGGCAGCAAGGCCACCGTCCCGCCGACACAGATGGCGGCCAGGCGCGCAGTGGCCCCGAGCGGCGTGGACCAGACCTTTTGCAACAACGCGTATCCGGCCCAGGACACGGTCGCCGCAACGATCCACAAATCGCCTGCAACAAACTGCAAGCTTGCAAAGCTTGCCCACTGGCCTTTGATGATCACATGCGCAACTCCGGTCAAGGCCAGGGCCACGCCAAAGCGCTGGCGCAGGGTCATGCGCTCGTGTAGCCACAACGATCCACCCAGCACAATCAGGACCGGCGCGATGGCATAAATCAGACCGATATTGGTGGCACTGGTGCTGCGGGCGCCCTGGTACACCCAGGCACCACAGATCAGCATCCCCAGTATGCCCAGCACCAGGTACTGGCGCCAAGCCATGCGAATGTGGCTGCGCTGGCGCCACAGCTCCGAGCGCGCCAGCAGCACCAGCACAGCGCCGGCAACCGCCCAGCGGCCGAGTGCAAGCACATGGGGGCCAATCACGTCAACCGCCCAGCGCGCGGCGATGAAGTTCACACTCCATAACGCGGGCACCAGCCAGACCAGGGCCAGCGCCAGGCGCTGCTGGCGCAAGGCAGCGTCATGCATGTGCTTGCGCGGCCGTTCGGGAAACCGCTGCGTGCGCCTGCTCCATCACTGTGTGCGGCGACAGAGCCCGCAAGCGATGGTCGCTCCAGACTTGGCGCCAGACACGCGCGCCGGGCAGGCCATGGCGCAACCCAAGCATGTGCCGCGCAATACCCGACCAAGGCGTTGCGTGCAGAAGGGCTTGTTGCGCCATGTAATCGCACATCTGCAATTCGATCTGCTCGCGGCTCTGGTGCGACACCGGGTCGTTCCAGAAGGTCGTGTCCCAGGATGCCAGGCCCCAGGGCTTGTGGTACGCCTCTCGCCCCAGCATGACCCCGTCCACATGCTCCAGTTGCTGCTGGACCTGCCCGGTAGAGGTCAGTCCACCGTTGACCACAATGGTGAGGTGCGGGAATTCAGCCTTCAGCTGGTGCACGATCGGATAACGCAGCGGTGGAATTTCGCGGTTCTCCTTGGGTGACAGGCCCTTCAGCCAGGCATTGCGCGCATGCACAATAAATACATTGCAGCCCGCCTCGCTCACCGTGCCCACGAAGTCGCGCACGAAGGCGTAACTCTCGGCGCGGTCAATGCCAATGCGGTGCTTGACGGTGACCGGGATCGATACCGCATCGCACATGGCTTTCACGCCGTCGGCTACCAGTTGCGGTTCGGCCATCAGGCAGGCGCCGAAAGCACCGCGCTGCACCCGCTCGGACGGGCAGCCGCAATTCAGGTTGATCTCGTCATAGCCCCAGGCTTCGCCCAGCCGGGCGCAATGCGCCAGATCGGCGGCTTCGCTGCCGCCCAACTGCAGCGCCAGCGGATGTTCCTGTGGGTTGTAGCGCAGATGGCGCGCCACATCGCCGTGCAACAGCGCTCCGGTCGTGACCATCTCGGTGTACAGCATCGCGCGCTGCGTCAGCAGGCGGTGGAAAAACCGGCAGTGCCGGTCGGTCCAGTCCATCATCGGGGCCACGCAAACACGGTGCCATCTACGTCGTTGATCTAATTGATACTTGTCCAACTGAAACTTCTCAAAAAACAGCCATATGTAATTAAAGTGCACACAGATGCCTGCATTTTCGCAGGTGCCAGGTGCGAACTGGCGTGTGCAAGCAGGTAACTGTCCTGTCTGAATCGCCACCGCTGCACTGACTGCATCGCCCTGTCGCGGGCGCGCAATTCATTCATACCGCACTGAATGCGACCACCCGGCGAGCGCACCAGGCGCTCACGTCTCTGCGATCAACACCCTCGAGCGCAAACTGTATGCGGGAACCCCTGCCAACCCGGCAGTGTTCGACCGCGCAGGCATCGACGTGCCGGGCTGCAATATTCATCACAACATGACCGCCTGGGTCGTGGTCGTCGAGACGCCCTACTTTGGCCGCAAAGGTTCGACAGGGCGGGTGACTTTGCCTGCCGTGCCACCCGGCAGCTACCGTCTGCAAGCGTGGCATGCGTCCATGCCTGTCGGTGCCCCCGCCACCGAACGGACGCTGCTTGTCGTAGCGGCGGAATCCGCGGTGGCGATACGCCTGGCCGGAGCGCGGCCGTAATGCGCAACTGGCAACCGGATCGTTGGCGCCTGTCGTACCGTATCGTCGGGCTTTCCAAGCTGCTGCTATTGCTGGTCCAGGCAGCAGTCTTCCGCGTGGTGCGCATCAGCATCGACCAGAGCGCCCGCCAGCAGGTCGCGCAGGAGCGGCAGGTGGGCAAGCGCGTCTGGAGACGTCTGC
>JAJAZK010000308.1 GCA_026785765.1 Rhodoferax sp.
CCCGGGTGGCACGCAGCCTGGCCGCACTGTTCAACCCGGCGCCCCCGCCCATCCGCCGGGTTGGACACGGAGCCACCGTCCAAACCACCTCCCCCAGACTGCTGCACACGCCCGCGACCGAGCGTGCCGCGGCCAGCGCCATGCGGGAAAAGCTCTATGGAATCTGGCAGACCTTGTCCTGGGCCGATCTGTTGCTGCTGGTGCAGCACTTGGCGTGTGGCCTGCACCAGGCGGGCCTGCGCCGTGGCGAACACATGGTGGTGGTGGGTGCCAACCGTCCGCGCCTGTATGCCACGATGCTGGCGGTGCAGTCGCTGGGTGCGATCCCGGTTCCCTTGTACCAGGATGCCGCCGCTGCGGAATGTGTGTTCGCGGTCAACAACGCCGAAGTGCGTTTCGCCTTTGCCGAGGATCAGGAGCAGGTGGACAAGCTGCTGGAGATCCGGGACCGCTGCCCGGAGCTTGCACACATCTATTTTGACAATCCGCGCGGCTTGCGCAAATACGACGAGCCCGGGCTGGCCTCGCTTGACGAACTGATCGCCGCTGGCAAGGCATTTGCTGCGCTGCATCCGGCGTTCTTCTCCGAGCAGACAAGTGTTGCCACACCGGATGACGTGGCTGCCATGTTTTTCACCTCTGGCACCACCGGCAATCCCAAGGGGGTGGTGCATAGCCACAATAGCTTGCTGGACCGGGCACGGGCTGGTGCCGAGTTCGACCGCCTGAGCAACGCGGAAGAAGTGCTGGCGTATCTGCCGCCGGCCTGGATCGGGCAAAACATCTTCAGTTATGCGCAGTGGCTGGCCTGCGGTTACGTGGTGAATTGCCCGGAGTCGGCAGCGACGGTCACGATCGACCTGAAAGAGGTCGGACCGACCTACTACTTCGCGCCGCCGCGCGTATTTGAAGGCCTGTTGACCAGTGTGATGATCCGCATGGAAGACGCTGGCAGCATCAAGCGTGCCATGTTCCAGCAATTTATGGCGGTCGCGAAGCGGGTCGGGCCCGCCCTGATGAATGGCCAGGCGGTTGGACTGCTGGACCGCCTGCTGTATGGTTTGGGCAACTGGCTGGTGTACGCGCCGCTGCGCAACAGCCTCGGCATGAACCGGGTGCGCGTCGCCTACACGGCCGGAGAAGCCATTGGCCCGGACCTGTTCACCTTCTACCGTTCGATCGGGATCAACCTCAAGCAGCTCTATGGGTCTACCGAGACCGCCGTGTTTGTCTGCCTGCAACCCGACCACCAGGCACGCGCCGACACCGTCGGCATTCCGATCTCCGGGGTGGAAATCAAGGTCGCCGAGAACGGCGAGATTCTGGTCAAGTCGCCTGGACTGCTCAAGGGGTATTACAAGAATGCCGCCGCCACTGCGGAAGTGCTGACTGCGGACGGCTGGTACCACACCAGCGACGCGGGGTTCCTGGATGCGGACGGGCACCTGAAGATCATCGACCGGGTCAAGGACGTCGGGCACATCCGTGGTGGCGCCAACGACGGCGCCATGTTCGCGCCCAAATACGTCGAGAACAAGCTCAAATTCTTCCCGCACATCAAGGAAGTCGTGGCCTACGGCGACGGGCGGGCGCAGGTTTGTGCCATGGTCAATATCGATGTGGACGCGGTCGGCAACTGGGCGGAGCGGCGCAACCTGCCGTACGCTGGCTACAGTGACCTGGCGCAAAAGCCCGAGGTTTACCAGTTGATCCAGGAGTGTGTGGAAAAAGTGAACGCCGACCTGAGCCGCGACAAACTGCTCAGCGGCAGCCAGGTCAGCCGCTTCCTGGTGCTGCACAAGGAACTCGACGCCGACGACGGGGAGCTCACTCGCACCAACAAGGTCCGGCGCGGGTTCATCGCCGAAAAGTACCAGCCGCTGGTTGACGCCCTGTACGCCGGCAAGACCGAACAGCACATCGAGACCATCGTCAAGTTCGAGGACGGTCGCAGCGGCAGCGTCAGCGCCACGCTGCGGATTGCGGACGCAAAAACCTTTGCTCCCTTGCAGGAGGCCGCGTGAGCGCCGCCGGTCCGCCCACAGGCGCTCAGCACCACGGTGCGCTGCACGAAGGAACGCCAGCGCGAACGGGCGCCAGACCCGTCACGGCCGCCACTCCCAAGACCATCGGGGACGTGGTGCTGGAGGTCAAGAACATCAGCCTGGCGTTTGGCGGCGTGAAGGCCCTGACGGACATCTCGTTTGATGTACGGGAACACGAGATCCGCGCCATCATCGGGCCCAATGGCGCGGGCAAGAGCTCCATGCTCAACTGCATCAATGGCGTCTACACACCGCAGCGCGGAACCATCTCGTTCAAGGGCCAAACCTTCAGCCACATGGATAGCCACCAGGTGGCGACCATGGGCATTGCACGCACCTTCCAGAACCTGGCGCTGTTCAAAGGGATGAGTGTGATCGACAACATCATGACCGGGCGCAACCTGCGCATCAAGAGCAATCTGCTGCTGCAGGCGCTGCGCATCGGCCCGGCGCAGCGCGAGGAGATACGGCACCGTGAGTTTGTCGAGCACATCATCGACTTCCTGCAAATCCAGGCGCACCGCAAGACGGCGGTGGGCCAGTTGCCCTATGGTCTGCAAAAGCGCGTCGACCTGGGCCGCGCCCTGGCCATGGAGCCGCAGATGTTGCTGCTTGACGAACCCATGGCCGGCATGAACATGGAGGAGAAGCAGGACATGAGCCGTTTTGTTCTTGATATCAACGACGAGTTCGGCACCACCGTGGTCCTGATTGAACATGACATGGGTGTGGTGATGGATATCTCGGACCGGGTGGTCGTGCTCGACTACGGCAAGAAGATCGGCGATGGCACACCCGAACAGGTGCGCAACAACCCGGACGTGATCAGCGCCTACCTCGGTACCAGCCATTGATCGAAGAAGTACTATGAAAACCACGAACCCTATCGCAAGCGGGAGCCCGTAACCATGGGATTTTTTCTGGAAACACTGCTCAGTGGTCTGATGGCCGGCATGTTGTATTCGCTGGTGGCGCTGGGCTTTGTACTGATTTTCAAGGCCTCCGGCGTTTTCAATTTCGCCCAGGGCGCAATGGTTTTGTTTGCGGCGCTGGCGATGGCGCGCTTCTCCGAGTGGTTTCCAAAGTGGACTGGTATCGACAATTTGCTGGTGGCAAACCTGGCCGCATTCCTGCTGGCGGCGCTGGTGATGTTCGCTGTCGCGTGGCTGATCGAGCGGCTGGTGCTGCGCCACCTGGTGAATCAGGAGGGCGCGACCTTGCTGATGGCGACGCTGGGCATCACCTACTTCCTGGAAGGTCTGGGACAGACAGTGTTTGGCAGCAGTGTCTACAAGATCGACATCGGCATGCCCAAGGATCCGACGATCGTCTTGCAG
>JAJAZK010000309.1 GCA_026785765.1 Rhodoferax sp.
AGCAGCGGCACCCGACGCCGCCGCAGCCGGCGGCTCGATGCCAGCGATGCGCATTCGCAGCGCCGCATTCGGCACCTTGAGCACGCTTTCGCGCTGGTCCGTCACCACCCGCACATTGGCGGTCATCCCTGGCAGCAGCCGTCCACCGCTGTTGGAAAACCCGATCACCGCAACGTAGGTCACCACATTGGCAATCGTCTGCGCCGCCTTGCGCACCTGGCGCACCGAACCCTCGAAGGTCTGCCCCGGAAAAGCGTCCACGGTAAATGTCGCCCGTTGGCCATTGCGGATGCGGCCCACATCGCTTTCGTCCACGCTGGCATCGACCTGCATGTCCGACAGGTTCTGGGCGATCACAAAGAGCTCCGGCGACTGCAGGCTGGCCGCCACCGTCTGCCCTTTCTCGATCGCGCGCTTGATCACGATGCCGTCCACCGGCGAGGTGACGCGGGTGCGCGCCAGGTCGATGCGGGCTTGCGCCAGCGTGGCCTCGCGCTGTGCCACATTGGCTTGGGCGGTCTTGATCTGGGCCTCGGTCACCGCCACCTGCGCCTGGGTCGCCTTGACGGTCTCGGTGGTGGTGTTGACCAAGGCGCGCGCCCGGTCGGCTTCGCTTTGCGCGATGAACTGTTTCTCCACCAGCGCCTGTTTGCGTTCCAGATCGCGCCGCGCTTCATCCACGTCCACCTGCGCGCGCGACACCTGGGCCCGACTGGCGGCGGTGTTCGCCTGCGCTGTCAGCACGGCGGCACGCGCCGCATCCACGTCGGCCTGCGCCGAGCGCACCCGGTATTCAAAGGTTTCCGGATCGATCTGCGCAATCAACTGCCCGGCCTTGACTTCGGAGTTGAAGTCCACCAGCAGGTCGCGGATCTGGCCGGAGACCTGCGTACCCACCGACACCTGCGTCACCGGGTTCACCGCGCCGCTGGCCGACACCGTCGCCGAGAGCGGGCCGCGCTCGATTTTTGCGGTCCGGTACAACACCGCGTCGGCCTGCGCGCGCTGACTCCACCACCACCAGCCACCGGCAGCAGCCAGGGCCATTACCAGCACCGGTACCAGAATTATCTTTTTCATGGACTCATTTTAGAAAAATCAGGCACCCCGGGTTCCAGCCGCAGTTGCGACCTTGTAAAGCTGCAGCAAAGTTGTCCGTGCGCGTCCGGGCGCAGCACGCCAGCGCCGCGTTTTGCACCGTCGGTCTGCAGTTTGCGCCGACAAACTGCCAATTCGTCGCAAACCGATGGCGCTCGCGCACGCGCCGTTGCACAGTTCGCCCCATTCCAGCCGGAGCCCAGCTTGCAACTCACCCACACCATCGCCATCCACATGAGTGCTGCGATCCTGGCCGTAGCCATAGGCCCGGTCGCCTTGTGGGCGCGCAGGGGCACAACCCAGCGGCCACGCGTGCACCGGGCCTTCGGTTACGCCTGGGTCACGCTAATGCTGGTGGCGGCAGTCTCCGCCATCTTCATCCGCGACTACCGGCTTCCCAACATTGAAGGTTTCACGCCTATCCACCTGCTGATACCGGTCACCCTGGGCACCCTGTTCACGGCCTTCTGGTTCCTGCTGCGCGGAAATATCAACGGCCACCGCAAGTCCATGCA
This sequence comes from Rhodoferax sp., assembly GCA_026785765.1. GTDB lineage: Bacteria > Pseudomonadota > Gammaproteobacteria > Burkholderiales > Burkholderiaceae_C > CAISIP01. The sequence continues at coordinate 1,614 of JAJAZK010000309.1, forward strand.
GCGCCTTTATATCGGTGCCTGCCTGGTGGCTGGCGCCTTTACCTTGCTGCCAGGGCGCTACCTGGGCCAGTTGGTCTGGGGCCAGTGGCTGGGGCTGCTTTGACCTAAATCGTTCTACAGAGATACACCAGCATGGTTCTGCAAATTCTTCTAGGAACACCCACCTGGGTCTGGGCGCTACTGGCGCTATTGGTCTGGTTGGGACTGGTGCAATCCCGCGCTCGCAGTGTTCCACTGCACCGCGTCATCGTGCTGCCACTGGCCATGACCGGTATATCGATCTATGGCACCTACTCGACGATACAGGCGGTGCCGCTTTGCGGGGTCCTGTGGCTGGGCGCCGCCGTCGCAACCGCAGCCTGGTTTGCATCCAGTGACTTGCCGCCCGACGTGCACTTCGACGCAACGCAGCGTCGCTTTCAAGTCCCCGGAAGCTGGGAGCCAATGGCACTCATGATGGCGATATTCGGTACGCGCTATGCGGTGGCGGTCACATTGGCACTGCATCCGCAGTGGACCCGCGAGGTCGCAGTAACCGCCATCGTGGCCAGCATCTACGGTGCCTTGAGTGGGGTCTTTGTCGGGCGCATGCTGCGCATGCTGCGCGCCACCCGAGAAGCCCCGACGCCAACACCCGCCGCATCCTCGGTGGGCTGGGGCTGACAAGGCGCCAACCATCTTCTGCTGGCCATGTAATTGCAGATCGAGGCATTTTTAATCCCGCACCTCCTACCCTAGAATGAATTTCCATGGCCGCGCCACTGACACCTGAAGAGATCGAACGCATTGCGCGCAAACGCGCTGGCGCCAAACTCGGCTGGTACACCCATGCCACCGTGTACCTGCTGGTGAACCTGGCCCTGTTCCTGGCGTCCAGCCAGGGCTTGGGCCAGCGCCACTGGTCTGTGTTTCCGGCGCTGGGCTGGGGACTTGGTCTGGTGTTGCATGGCATTGCGGTATTCGCACTCGGCGCTGGCAGCAGCCTGCGCGAGAACCTGGTGCAAAAAGAACGCGAACGGTTGCAGCGCCAGCAAGACAGTCGTTGAGCCAGGCCAGACTATGACGATCGATTGGCTCACCAAACTGAGCCATTGGCTGCAGACGACCGCCTTCTGCCTGGCGATCTCGGCCATTCAATTCGCTGTACGGCCGGGCCGCAGCTATGAGTTGCCATTGGTGTATTCGCTTTGCATCGGCACGGTGACCTGGGCCGTGATCGACTTTGGTCGCCATGCCTTTGCCTCCGCGCGGGAAACCGGCTGGCCCAGTGGCGTGGCCGGTGCCGTATTACCTGTATCCGGCATCGTCGCCGGTTACCTTCTGGGCACCCTGGCCGGTGACATCTGGTTCGGCTGGTCGTCCTGGAGTGCGAACCCCGATGCCCGCTCCCAGTTGCCGGTTTCGATCACCATCACCACGATTGCCGGTGTCGTCTGCACCTATTACTTCTACACACGCAACAAGGCGCGCTACCTCGAAACCAAGATGGCCGAGGCACGCAGCCACGCGTCTGAGGCCAAACTCAAGCTGCTGGAGACCCAGCTCGAGCCGCATATGCTCTTTAACACCCTGGCCAACCTGCGGGTGCTGGTGGGCACCGACAGCGCACGGGCGCAAACCATGCTCGACCACCTGGTTGCTTACCTGCGCGCCACCCTGAGTGCATCCCGTACCAGCAACCAACCGCTGCAGACCGAGTTTGACCGCTTGCGCGACTACCTGGAGTTGATGACGGTGCGCATGGGGCCGCGCCTGCACTACCGGCTCGAACTGCCGACCGAGTTGGCCCACGCCCAGATACCCACCATGCTGCTGCAGCCGCTGGTGGAAAACGCCATCAAGCATGGACTGGAACCCAAGGTCGAGGGCGGCAGTATCCTGGTGCAGGCGACCCGTTCTGGCACCGAGCTGCAGCTTGATGTGATAGACACCGGTGTCGGCATGGTCCACGGCAAGGGCGGCGCCGACGGCTTCGGCCTGCAGCATGTCCGGGAGCGCCTGACCTCGGCCTTCGGCGAGCGGGCCCAGGTCGAGTTCGTCCCGCAGTTGCGCCCAGGCACTGGCATCCGCCTGAGCCTGCCGTACATGCAGTAATACCGGCATGACTGTTGCACCCGCCGCCACGGCCCTGATTGCAGAAGACGAATCACTGCTGGCCAGCGCGCTGCAGGCGGAGCTGGCGCGCGCCTGGCCAAACCTGCAAGTGCTGGCGATTGCCGGTGATGGCCTGTCGGCAGTGCAACTGGCGCTACACCACCGGCCCGACGTGTTGTTTTTCGACATCCGAATGCCTGGACAAAGTGGCCTCGACGCCGCCGCCGAGCTGGCCGACCGATGGGACGACTCCAACCGGAGCGGCAAACCCTTCCCGGCACTGGTGTTCATCACAGCGTACGACCAATATGCGGTGCAGGCCTTTGAGGCCCAGGCGATGGACTACCTGCAGAAGCCGCTGCAGCACGACCGCCTGCAACGGGCAGTCGGCCGACTGCAAGCCGTGCTTGCCGCGCGCTCGGTGACGGCCACGGTAAAGGGCGGCGACACGATTGCCGGTGCCGACACGATGGAGCACACTTTGGCCCAATTGCGCGCCCTGCTTGCCGCAGGAGCAACTTCCGCACCGGCGCTCAGACTCTCGGTGATTCAAGTCAGCGTGGGCAACTCCATCCGTATGGTGCCGCTCGAAGAAGTGGTCTATTTCGAAGCCGCCGACAAATACATCCGTGTCTTGACCGCGGAACACGAATACCTGATCCGCACCCCCCTGCGCGAGTTGTTGCCGCAACTCGACCCGCAGCAGTTCTGGCAGGTGCATCGCGCCACGGTGGTGAGTGCGCAGGCCGTGCTGCAGGTCACACGCGACGAGGCGGGAAAGTTGTGGCTGCATTTGCGCGGTCGGCGCGAAAAACTCCCGGTAAGCCGCCTGTACGCACACCTCTTCAAAGCGATGTAGCCCCCCGCTGCTGGCGTAGCGGGTTAACGCGCAGTCGCGCCGCAGCGTCGGCGCCTAGAATCGATGTTGTCGATCCCAGGGTGGTGCCGTCTTGACCTCACAACAACTTCGTCGAGCGCTGATGCTGTGTACGCTGCTGCTGGCAGCCGCTGTTGTGCACGCCCAGGAAGCCACCACCTTCGCCATCCGGGGTTACCAGATCGAGGGCAACAGCCTGTTGCCACAAGCCCAGATCAGTCTGGCAGTGCTGCCGTTCACCGGCCCCAAGTCCAGCTTCGAGACCATCCAGCTAGCGCTGGAGGCGCTGGAGAAGGCTTATCTCAAAGCCGGTTATGGCTCCATCAAGATCGAAGTACCCGAGCAGGATTTGCAGGAGGGTGTGGTCAAGCTGCTGGTGGTCGAAGCACGGCTGGAGCGCATCACGGTGGAGGGGCAGAAGTTCCACGACGAAGCCAACATCCTGCGCACCCTGCCGGCTTTGCGCAGCGGACAGGTGGTCAACGTGGATGCGCTGCAGCGCAACCTGGACCTGGCCAACGAGAGTTTTGCGAAACACACCAGCGTCACCTTTCGCC
>JAJAZK010000310.1 GCA_026785765.1 Rhodoferax sp.
AGCAGCGCGACGAGCGCGGCAAAAATGATCAGCGCGCGAATCAGGATGCCGGCTGGGGGCGGGTCATTGTGTAGCGTGGAAGGGTGATCGGCATTTTTCATGGCGTTTGCTCATCAGGCGGCGCATTTTCCCTATGGTACACTAAACACCAATGTTCTCACCCTCAAGATGCCCGAAGCGCCCCCATGACCTACCTCATCGATGGACACAATTTGATTGGACAGCTCGACGATATTCATCTGAGCGACCCCGATGACGAGGCAAAACTCGTCATGAAGTTACGCGGATTTGCCGCGCGCACAGGGAAACGCTGCGTGGTCATCTTCGATAATGGTCTCCCCGCCGGACATTCCCATTTAAGCGGCGGGGCGGTGGAAGTGTTGTTTGCCTCGCCACACACCAACGCCGACGCGCTGATGATCGGGCGCATTCGCCGCGCGCGAGACCCGGCATCGTGGACGGTCGTCTCGTCGGATCGAATGGTGCTGGAACAGGCGCGGGCGAAACGGATGACAAGCGTCCCATCGCCGTTGTTCGCGGCGGAACTGCGGCGGCTGAACGTCCCGTTGAGCGTACCGACAAAAGCGGAAAAACGCCTGGGCGTGAAGGATGTCGATCCGGGAGAAGCGCCGAACCCGGCGATGTCGCGCAAGGACAAGGCATATTTCGCGGGCTTGTTCGGCGTGGACAAGAAAAAATAACGCGCGAATCAATGATAGACTCACGCGCGATTGTGGCATATAATGAAATGCAATACGGGGTATGGCGCAGTTGGTAGCGCGCTTCGTTTGGGACGAAGAGGTCATGGGTTCGAGTCCCGTTACCCCGACAGGCACGAGGGCAAAAGAGGCTTTTCTCCAATGCGACCTTTTGCTATCATGCGGTTGTGTGCAGGTGTGGTGTAGCGGTAACACGAGACCCTTCCAAGGTCCAGTCATGGGTTCGATCCCCATCACCTGCTTTTCCTCGCAAATCCCCTTTTTGATTCAGGTTGTTTTCCATGCGGGCGTGTATTTCAATGGCAGAAAGCCGGTCTCATAAACCGTAAGTTGTAGGTTCGAATCCTACCACGCCCATCATCGATGCTTCCGTTGAAGCCCGTATTGCTATCCCTTCAGACTAAATTTCGCAGCGCCACGTTGACCGCTTCTATATCGAAAGCACCGGGATCGAACGGTTCTTCAAACCATTCGGCATAGTCCTCATGCTCCGGGTGGGTCGGCTATCGCTTCCAGAAATGAATCATAGCCCCATACCCCGCCTATATCTTCGGGGGACATGCCCTTTTGCCCTTGATACATGTGGGCAACGATTGCGTCGGGTCGGGCGGGAGAATTTTCTCGACCGGGAGGATATGTTCTCAGCTATCGCCAAAATCATAGGTGTAGCTGAATTTGAACTTTCCGCCCTTCACAATCCTGTCCAGCCGAATAGGCGTTTCGTCTTCAGCATCCATCCCACCAAAAAAGTCATCCATCGGCGCGCTGCGTGTGAGCCGACCCGGGGTACCCGGTTGCGCCGCTACAAACTCGTGCATCCTGGCAGGCGTGCGGTTGAACACCGATATGGCAAAACCATGGTCGGCGATGTTCAAAGCGAGGTTCTGGCCCATCACGGCCAAGCCGACAAGGCCGATATCAGAATTGGGCATTACGCTACCTCAGTTAGGGCCGGTCAACGTTATTGCAGAGCTTACGCCCGGGCCGGGCAGGCCCCAATGGCATCAGGCGCGAAACTTGTCTTTCGCCCTGCGCGCAAAGTCGTTGGTGTAGGTCTTTGCCAAGTCTATCCGGTCTGGCCGGGTTGATCCATCCAACCGCAGGACCGCGCGCAGTGCGGTGCGCGCTGCCTCGTCGCTGATCAGCCCATCCACCGCAATCGCCTCGCGCACCTTGTTGAACGACGCCAGGTACAAGCCACGGTCACCCAGCAGGTACGGGTCTGGCACGGCCTTGATGATGTCGCTGGGCCCGGCGGTTTGCAACCACTTGAGCGCGTGCACGGTCGCGTTGGCCAGCGCCTGTACGGTGTTGGGATGGCGCTGCAGGAATTCTGGTGGCGCAAACAAGGTGGCAGCGGGCATGGCACCGCCAAAAACCTCCTGCGTCCCCTTGAGCGTCCGGGTGTCGGCGACCAGGCGCAATTCGTTGCGGCTCTCCAGCATGCTGATGACTGGTTCCGTAGCGCTGATGGCGTCGACCTGCCCCATCCGCATTGCGGCGACCGCGGCTGCCGCTGACGTCAATTCCACGAACGAAACGTCCTTGGGCGTGAGCCCGGCGCGTGCCAGTACAAGCATGGCGACCATAGCAGCCATCGGCGCAGCGGCGGGTATACCAATCTTGCGACCGCGCAGGTCGGCTGGCGTCTTGTATCCGGCCAAGCTCCGGGCGGACACGCCCAGGGCGACTTGCGGGGCACGGCCCAACAACACGAAGCTACGGAAAAACAAGCCCCGGGATTGCGACTCGATGGTGTGGTCGAAAGAACCACCCACCACATCGCCCAGACCGTCTGCGCCAACCTGGCCCAGACGCAGGGCGCCGCCCACATCGACCGTCTCGACTTCCAGGCCCTCGGCGGCGAAAAAACCCAGGCGCTCCGCAATGGTCAACGGCAGGTAACTGAACGAATTCCTACCCTCGACGGCGATCACGACGCGGGACTTCTCGGGTTTAGCCTGGGCACGCAAGGGCGCGCCAGCCAGACCGGCCATGGCAAACACCCCAGCGCGAACAAGGCCGCGCCGTCCAATCACCGCCGCTTTCATGACACCCCACCTCTCGTTTTTGCTCCGCATGGTCTGCGCAATGGCATGAAGCCTAACAAGGCTGGCGCAAACCCGCATCGGGAACATCCCGAGCGGGTTTTCACTTAGAAGCTGGCAAAAGCTCCTTGCCTGGCTGTACCAAACGTGCCTGTCAATACAGCAGTATCAGCGGTAGCCGGCGAAAAGAATCGCGATATTGGCCAGCAGAGCCAGGGACCAGACCACCGAGCGGGCATTCGACTGGTCGGCCAGGTACAACAGGATGTAGACCATGCGCAGGACGACAAACACAACCGCCAGGACGTCCAGCCGCAATTGCGCGGCGCCGAGCTGGTGCGCAATCACCACGGCGCCGATAAAGAATGGCAGCGCCTCGAAGCTGTTGGCCTGGGCTGCGTTGGCGCGAGCGCGCCAGTCACCCTGGCGCGCCAGCCATGCGCGCGGGTCGGCATTGTCGTAGCCACCCTGGCTGCGCGGCACGCCAAAGCGGCCGGACTTTGCGGCACCCGCGCACACGATGGGCAACAAGGCTGCCAGCAGTACGCACCAATAGGCAAGGGTAAACCCGGTCTGATTCATGGGTGTGGATTGGAAAATGGGTAAAAAACTTGGGATGCCCAGCATCATTAGCGCCGGTCCACCAAGGCATGGGCAATGGTGCCGAGGTCGACGTATTCGAGTTCACTGCCGGCCGGTACGCCGCGCGCCAGACGGGTGATCTGCAGGCCGCGCTCGCGCAGCCCTTCACTGATGATATGCGCCGTGGCCTCGCCCTCGGCCGTGAAGTTGGTGGCCAGTATGACTTCGGCAACAACACCGTCGCTGGCTCGCTCAAAAAGGTGTTTCAGGCCGATGTCATGCGGCCCGATGCCATCGAGCGGGCTGATTTTGCCCATGAGCACGAAATACAAGCCCCTGTAGGCACCGGTGCGCTCCACCGCAGACTGGTCGGCTGGGGTCTCCACCACGCACAAGCGGGTTCCATCGCGGCGCGGGTCCAGGCAGGTACTGCATACCGGCGCCTCGGTGAAGGTGTGGCAACGCTCACAGTGTTTGACCGTCGCGCTGGCCTGCGCCAACGCCGCCGCCAGGGCGCGTGCGCCATCCCGGTCATGCTGCAGCAGGTGGAACGCCATGCGCGAGGCCGATTTCACTCCGACCCCCGGCAACCGGCGCAGCGCCTGGATCAGCCCCTGCAGGGCATTTGAATCAGCCATGCTGCGCCCGCCAGCCGATCGCGCTGCGGGTCAGGTCCGCTGCCATTCAAAACGGGAACTTCATGCCGCCGGGCAATCCTGGCATGCCAGCCGTGAGCTTGCCCATTTTTTCCGACGAGGTTTCTTCGGCCTTGCGCACGGCCGCGTTAAAAGCCGCTGCCACCAGGTCTTCCAGCATGTCCTTGTCGTCCGCGAGCAGGCTCGGGTCAATCGTGACGCGGCGCACATCGTGTTTGCAGGTCATGACTACCTTCACCAGACCGGCGCCGGATTCACCGGTGACCTCGACCGAGCCGAGTTCGTCCTGCGCCTTCTTCAGGTTGTCCTGCATGGCCTGCGCCTGCTTCATCAGGCCAGCGAGTTGTCCCTTGTTGAACATGGTTTTCCTTGAATGCGTTGCTTGTAACGTTATAACGGTTTGATACTGCCCGGGACGATTTTCGCTCCAAAATCGCGCATCATGCTCTGCACGAACGGGTCTTCGAAAATCGTGCGTTCTGCGGCGAGTTGCCGCTCCGCCGCGGCCGCCGCGTTGCGCCGCGCCGGGCTGTCGGATACACGGCCGATCTCCACCGCAAGTGCTACCGGGTAACCCGCCGCGCCCAGGGCCGTGGCCAGACGTTCGCGGCTGCCCGTCTGGTTGAGCGACTCCCGGTCTACCCGCAGCAGCCATTGGTCGGTGTCGCGCGCAACCAGCTGTGACTGTAGGGCCAACTCGCGCGGCATCGCCGAAATTGCGTCGGCGCCGACCAGTTGAGTGACGGTCTGGTGCCAGAAATCACCCTCCTCGGTTGGCACCAGCACCTGCAGTGCATTGCGGCCGGCGGCCACCGCGTCTGCTGCCGAATCGGTCTGTATACGCACCGGCACTTGCACAAGCCCGGTTGGTGGTGGCACTGGTTCGGCCCACGCCACGGCGGCAGCCAGGTTGGCATCCGCAGGCACATGCTGCGCGTGCGGATTGGCCCGGACCGGCAAAACCTGGCCAGACGGCATTGCGGCGGGTCGATTGGCTGCTGGAGCCGGAGCCGCTGGTAGCGCTGCCGACGCCGCATCCGGAACCACGACCCGCGCAACCGCTGCCGCTGCGGCGGCTGGCACGCGCGCCAGCGCGCCGCCACCCGATGCGGTCGCCGGGCCAGCCGCCTCAATCAGAGTTTTTTTTTCCGCTGCCGCCACGGCGCGTGGCGCTGGCTTGAAAGCCAGCAAGCGCAACAGCACCATCACGAGGCCAGCGTATTCGTCGGGCGCCAACGCGAGCTCAGCGCGGCCCTGCAGGCACATGCTGTACAGCAACTGGGTCTCGTCAGGAGGCATCAGACCGGCCAGCCGGCGCAGGACGGCCGCGTCCGGGTCGGACTCGTCGGCCGCCTCGGGCACCGCCTGCAGCACTGCCATCTGTTGCAATACCTGCCCCATCTGGTCCAGCGCGGAGGCGGCATTCAGGCCGTTGACGCGCAACTCGTCCACCGTGTGGACCACGGTTTTGCCGTCGGCCGCGGCAAGTGCCTCGATCAGCCGGAACACGTGGCCGCGGTCGACACTGCCCAGCATCGCTTGCACACTTGCCTCTTCAATCCGGCCTGCGCCAAAAGCAATTGCCTGGTCGGTCAGGGACAGGGCATCGCGCATCGAGCCGCGGGCAGCCCGCGACAACAAGCGCAGCGATGGCAAGTCGGCGCTGACTCCTTCATCCGCCAACACCCGGGAAAGATGCTCCCGGATGGTGTCTGGCGCCATGGGCCGCAAATTGAACTGCAGGCAACGCGACAGCACCGTCACCGGCACTTTCTGCGGGTCTGTCGTGGCCAGCACGAACTTGAGGTAGTCCGGTGGCTCCTCCAGCGTCTTGAGCATGGCGTTGAAAGCCGGCCCGGTCAGCATATGCACCTCGTCCACCATGAAGACCTTGAAGCGCCCCTGTACCGGCTTGTACACCGCCTGTTCGAGGAGCGTCTGCACGTCATCGATACCCCGGTTCGAGGCCGCATCGAGCTCGGTATAGTCAATGAAACGACCAGAGTCGATATCCGTGCAAGCCTGGCAGACGCCGCACGGCGCGGAGGTGATGCCGCCGCGTCCGTCCACACCCAGGCAATTCAGCGACTTTGCAAGAATGCGCGCCACCGTGGTCTTGCCCACGCCCCGGGTGCCGGTGAAAAGGTAAGCATGGTGCAGGCGCTGCGAGTCCAAAGCGTTCATCAGTGCCCGCACCACATGCTCCTGCCCGACCATCTGCGTAAAGTTCTTGGGGCGGTACTTGCGCGCGAGTACTAGATAGGACATACGCTGATTCTAGGAGGCTGTCAGGCTTTGGGTTAGGCCCGCGCCGGGGAGCCGCGGTTGCGACGTCCCCGGTACAATCAGCACTGACGGGCCTTCCCGCATGGTAAAGCGGCCAACCGGGTCAGGTGGGGAACCAAGCAGCTCTAACTGTGGAGCCAGTGCCGGGGTCAAGGCTCGTCAACTTATCTTCTCCAAGCCTGCCGTAACGCAGCGTTGCCGCCCGGTCACTTGAACGGATTGGACAACGCAAACCACAATCCAATTCCGGTGGCGATGATGAAAGCCCCGTCCAGTACACCGACCAGCAGGAAGACCTTGCTTTGCAGTGGCTCCATCAGCTCCGGCTGGCGCGCTGCGGCTTCGAGGTATTTGCTGGCGAGGATGCCGATCCCTACGCATGAACCGATTGCGCCCATGCCAATCATGTGCCCGACTGCCAGTGGAAGAAGATTGATGCTATCCATGTCTGTGCTCCTGTGTTGATGGAGCGCAGTGTGTGCGATGTGATTGCGTTGCGCGATTACCTGGAAGGTAGTTGAACCGCACAATGGCGCCGCGCAGAATGCCAAGTCTGGCTGCGATGAGCCGCTACCAAAACGCGACCGGAGTCACCCTCTGTCAGGACGCTACGTATCGCGCCAGCGCCAAAAGCGCCACCACCACAGCAGCCGTAACCACCAGCTTGCCGGCCAGATTTTGCGGCTGTTCGTCCGACCCCCGAGTCTCGCGCAGCACGGCGACCAACGGCGCCGGAACGGTATTCATTGGATCAAGCCGGGAGGGAATCGTGGAGTCGTAGTTCATGGCCATTA
>JAJAZK010000311.1 GCA_026785765.1 Rhodoferax sp.
AGACACCCATGATGCGCCGCACCGTTCTTTCCTTGTCGATTGCCGTTGCCGCGAGTTCGGCAATGGGTCAGGCCTATCCCAACAAGGTGGTCAAACTGCAAGTTCCGTTTGCACCGGGCGGCACCACCGACATCATTGCGCGTGTGATCTCGGAACAGCTAGGCCGTTCCCTCGGGCAAAACGTCATTATCGAGAACAAGGCCGGCGGCGGCGGCATCGTTGGCGCAAACGAGACCGCCAAGTCCGCCCCGGATGGTTATTCGCTCGGCATGGCGACCGTTTCCACCACGGCTTCGAACCCCGCCATCAATCCCAGGATGCCTTACAACGTCGAGACCGATTTCACCCCCATCATCAACATTGCAGCCACTCCCAACGTGATTGCGGTCCATCCCAACTTCCCGGCAAAGAACTACAAGGAGTTCGTCGCGGTCCTGAAAAAGTCACCTGGCAAGTATTCTTACGCGTCGTCCGGCACGGGCGGAATCGGCCATTTGCAAAGTGAACTTTGGAAGAGCCTGGAAGGTGTCTTCGTGACCCACATCCCGTACACCGGTGCCGGTCCGGCGCTGCGCGACACGGTCGGCGGTCAGGTCGAGATTATTTTTGATAACGTGCCATCGGCGCTGCCACATATCCAGGGTCGTCGCCTGATTGCCCTGGCCGTCGCTGCTCCCACCCGGCTCGCCGCAATGCCGGATGTGCCAACGTTCAAGGAGCTCGGACTGGAGCCGGTGAACCGGATGGCGTACTACGGCATCGTGGGTCCGAAGGGACTCTCCAGAGAGGTGGTGGATAAAGTCAATGCTGCGGCGCGCAAGGCACTGGAAGACCCTGCCGTGCGCAAACGCATCGAGGACACTGGCTCAGTGGTGCTGGGCAACACGCCAGAGCAGTTCGCGCAGCAGATGAAGGACGAACTCGCGGTCTACCGCAAGGTGGTCGAGTCGGCCAAGCTTAAGCTTGAGTAAAGCCTTGACGCCAGTGCGGGGCGGACGGCATCGGTTTTTTGTTAACCATGGATGTCACCAGCTCCCAGCTAGTCGACGGTTTCATTGACGCCTTGTGGCTCGAAGAAGGGTTGTCGAAGAACACTTTGCTGGCTTACCGGCGTGATCTCGCTCAGTTCGCGCTCTGGCTTGGCAGCGTTGGTGTCTTGCTGGATGCCGCGCAGGAGCACCATTTGCAGGCGTACTTTTCGCATCGCCATTCCAGCACCATGGCAACCTCCGCGAACCGCCGCCTGACGGTGTTCAAGCGCTACTATCGTTTGGCCTTGCGCGAGCGGCGCATCCTGGCCGATCCGACGCAGAAGCTGCATGCGGCGCGGCAACCGCTGCGGGTACCGAAGACCCTCACCGAGTCAGAGGTGGAGCGACTGCTTGCGGCGCCGGATGTCTCTACCCAGTTGGGCGTGCGCGACCGCACCATGATCGAACTGATGTATGCCAGCGGCCTGCGGGTGAGTGAACTGGTGGGCTTGCGCGTCCTCAATGTCAGCCTGCAGGAGAACGTGTTGCGGGTGTTTGGCAAGGGCAACAAGGAACGGCTGGTTCCGTTTGGTGAAGAAGCCAGCAACTGGATCCGGCAATATCTGGCGCAAGTGCGGCCCTCCATGCTTGGGCCCAGGCAGACGGTGGCGTTGTTCGTGACCGGCAGTGGAGTAAACGCCGGCAGCGGCATGTCGCGCGTGATGTTCTGGAACATTATCAAGAAATATGCCGCACTGGCCGGTATTGCACCGGCACCGTCCCCGCATACGCTGCGCCATGCCTTTGCCACGCACTTGCTTAACCACGGTGCCGACTTGCGCGCTGTGCAGATGTTGCTCGGCCACGCCGATATCTCCACTACCACCATTTACACCCATGTGGCGCGCGAGCGACTCAAGCAGTTGCATGCAAAGCACCACCCGCGCGGCTAGGCGCCGGTGCGCGGCGTCAGACCTGTTCGTGCAGTGATTCGGCCCACGCCAGGGCTTGCAGATGCGCCCAGTTCACCTGACGGTTGGACAACGCCAATTCGTTTGCGCAGCGCCCAAACGCCTCGTCGTTGGCACTCTCGCAGGCGATTGCGAGCTCCAGGAATGGCGCCAGGATGCCGCGTTTGAGCAACAACGCGCTGATCGCGGACTCGGGTAGCGAAATTGCCTCCAGCGCCTTGTCCATCGGCATGCCGAGCATGGTGTCGAGCAGCGAAAAAACGCCCACCACAAAGGCGTTGTCGCATTCGTCAGGTGGCAGCATTTCTGCCGCCAGCAACTCCATCAGTCGGCCGCGCACAATGGCCGTCATACCCACTGCGGGCGGCACGCCGCCGACGCGCGAGGTGGTGAGCAGCAACGCAGCCCAGCGGAACAGCTTCTTGAGACCGAGAATCATCACGGCATGCCGGAACGATGTGACTTCGCAACTCAGACCGAAGCCGGACGAGTTGATGAATCGCAGCAGGTTGAACGACAGGCTCGCGTCACGCTTGAGCACATCCTCGATTTCAGCTGTGGTTGCCTGTTTGCGCACCAGGTTGATCAATTGGACGATCACCGCCTGCGACGGCCGGATCGTCTGACCGGTGACGATCACCGGTTGTGCGAACCAGTAACCCTGAAACAGTTTGACGCCCAGGCCTGCCAGCAGCAGGTGTTGCTCGGCGGTTTCAACCTTCTCGGCAATCAGTCGGGCCTGTGTTTTTCTTCCGGCCAGTTCCACCAAAGACGCCACATGCTCCGGTTTCATCAGGCTCATGTCGAGTTTGATGAATTGCGCCAATGGCAGCCAGCCTGCATATGCCGGACCCAGCACCGTGTGGTTGAAGGCGAGCCGGAAACCGCGTTTGCGCAGGTCCTGCAGGGTTTGTCCCCGCGCTTCGATATCGTCCGGCGGGTCTCCCGGCAGTGTCGGTATCTCCAGCACGACGCGATCCGGCTGGACCAGATCGAGGTGCCCACCGGCCAGGCTGGCGTGGGTGCAATTGATGAACATCGTGCGGTTGTCGATCAATGCGCCGTTGTCTGCATGGGAGAGCACGTTGAACAGCAGTTGCGCGTCGCTGGCTGCGCTGTGCGGCATTGCGGCCAGGGAGCGGTCGAACAACTCGTATCCCATGACGTTGCCGGTGTGGTCCACGATGGCCTGGCGCGCTATCACGGTACGGTCGAACGAGTCTTCTGCTGGCAGTGTTGTGTTTTCGGCTTTGGTGGGCATGTAGAGGGCGTGCAGGATTGAGCAATTTTAGGCGTGCGTCGTGGCGGCATTGGCGCCGTGCGGCAGCGGCAGCTTCGGGGATGGAATGCTGTTCCTGTCCCGGCTTTTACAATTCGCCAACAGGAGAGCCCGATGGCAGTGTATTCACTCGATGGCGTCCAGCCCAGAATTGCAGGGTCGGCGTGGGTTGCCGACAGTGCCCAGGTGATGGGCAACGTGGAACTGGCCGAAGAGGTCAGCATCTGGTTTGGCGCCGTGCTGCGTGGGGACACCGAGGTAATCCGGGTCGGCCGTGGATCGAATATCCAGGACGGCAGCGTGCTGCATGCCGATGTCGGCCAGCCATTGACCATCGGTGACGATGTGACGGTCGGACACCAGGTCATGCTGCACGGTTGCACCGTGGGTGATGGCAGCCTGATCGGTATCGGCGCGGTGGTGCTCAACGGGGCCCGCATCGGCAAGGGTTGTCTGGTCGGAGCCGGCGCATTGGTGACCGAGGGCAAGGAGTTTGTGGATGGGTCGTTGATTCTGGGCAGCCCGGCCAAGGTGGTGCGGCAGCTCAGCGCGCAGCAACAGGACGGACTGCGCTCCAGCGCGCGGCATTATGTGGAGAACGCACAGCGTTTTCAAGCTGGCCTGGCACGGATTGCCTGAACTCCATGTCAGAACTGCACAAGTTTGTTTTTGATGGTTTGCCGGTGCGCGGAATTCTGGTGCGCCTGACGGACCCGTGGACCGAGATGTTGCGTCGGCGTGCGTCCAATTCACAGAGCGGGGCGTACCCGCTACCGGTGCAGAACCTGCTGGGCGAACTGTTGGCGGCCGCCGCATTGATGCAGTCCAACATCAAGTTCGACGGTGCGCTGGTGGTGCAGGTGCACGGCGATGGCCCGGTCAAACTGCTGGTGGCCGAGGTGCAGCCAGACCTCAGCATGCGCGCCACGGCAACGGTGACAGGAGTGATCGAAGTCGACGCCACTCTCAGCAGCATGGTGAACCAGTCCAACCGCGGACGCTGCGCCATCACCCTGGACCCGAAGAACCGCTTTCCCGGGCAGCAGCCGTACCAGGGTGTAGTTCCGTTGTTTGGCGATCGGGGCGAAAAACTCGAACGGCTCAGTGCGGTGCTGGAGCACTACATGCTGCAAAGTGAGCAGCTCGATACCTGCATGTTGCTGGCCGCCAATGGGCAGGTCGCGGCTGGCTTGCTTGTGCAGCGGCTGCCGGTGCAGGGTGCGGGCAACCTTGCTGGCGCAACGAGGGCGAACGAAGGCGACATTGGGCGTGATGAAGATTACAAGCGCATCGCCTTGCTGGCATCGACTGTGCAGAAGGACGAGTTGTTGTCGCTCGACACCGACACCCTTCTTCGACGCCTGTTCTGGCAGGAGCCGCTGACGCGGTTCGCGCGGGAAGCCAACGGCCCGGTGCCGCGTTTCGTATGTTCCTGCAGCCGCGACAAGGTCGGGGCGATGATCGTCGGCCTGGGAGCGCCGGAGGCTGACAGTATCATCGCCGAGCAGGGGCAGATCGAGGTTGGCTGCGAGTTTTGTGGCTTGCAGTACCGCTTCGACCCAATTGACGCTGCGCAGCTTTTTCGTGCGCCTGCGCAAACCCCAGTGGCCAGCCGGAACCCGCAATAGGCGCTGGCCAGTTGCCTTCCTTTACCCGACGCCTTATTTGGTGACCTGCACAAGGATCTCGTTGGGGCGCACCATGCCCAGTTCCAGCCGCGCCTTCTCTTCCACCATGTCCATGCCCTCCTTCAGGTCGCGTACTTCCGCGGACAGCTGCTGATTGGCCTTTCGCGCGAGCTCGTTCTTCTGTTTCTGGCTGGCCAGCTGCTGGTTGAGGTCTGCGACGTGGGGCACGCTGCCACGGCCGATCCACAGTTGCCCGTGCAGGACGGCGAGCAGCGCCAGCAGGGCCAGGGGGATCAGACGGTGGCGCACGGGCTGGACGGTGGAAGGCTACCGGAGGAACCTGGTTAGCCTGGCCGGGTCAGCGCAAGTTGTAGAACGCGGCCTTGCCAGGATAACTCGCGACATCGCCAAGGTCTTCCTCGATGCGCAACAGCTGGTTGTACTTGGCTATACGGTCCGAGCGGCTCAGTGAACCGGTCTTGATCTGGCCGGCGTTCGTACCAACTGCGATGTCGGCAATCGTCGAGTCCTCGGTTTCGCCCGAGCGGTGGCTGATGACGGCCGTATAACCGGCGCGTTTTGCCATTTCGATGGCTGCGAATGTCTCACTCAATGTGCCGATCTGGTTGATCTTGATCAGGATCGAGTTGGCGATACCCTTGCTGATGCCCTCTTTGAGGATTTTGGTGTTGGTGACGAACAGGTCGTCGCCGACGATCTGGACCTTCTTGCCAAGCCGGTCGGTCAAAACCTTCCAGCCGTCCCAATCGCCTTCAGCCATTCCATCTTCGATGCTGATGAGCGGGTACTTGTCAACCCAGGACGCGAGCATGTCGGTCCATTCCTGGCTGGTCATCGACAAGCCTTCACTTCCCAGCACATACTTGCCGTCCTTGTAAAACTCTGAGGCAGCACAGTCCAGGCCGAGCGCGATCTGTTCGCCAGCAACATAACCCGCTGCAGTGATGGCGTCCAGAATCAACTGGATGGCCGCTTCATGATTCGGCACGCTGGGGGCGAAGCCACCTTCGTCCCCGACGGCAACGCTGATACCCTTGTCGTGCAGGATTCTCTTGAGCGCGTGGAACACTTCGGCGCCATAGCGCAGCGCCTCGCGGAAGTTGGGTGCGCCCACCGGAATGATCATGAACTCCTGCAGGTCGAGGTTATTGTTCGCATGTGCGCCACCGTTGATGACGTTCATCATCGGCACCGGCATTTGCATGCCTCCCATGCCGCCAAAATAACGGTACAGCGGCAGGCCGGACTCTTCAGCTGCGGCCCGCGCCACCGCCATCGACACCGCGAGCATCGCATTCGCGCCCAGGCGCGACTTGTTCTCGGTGCCATCCAGGTCGATCAGCGTCTTGTCCAGGAACGCCTGTTCCGAGGCGTCCAGGCCCATCACGGCTTCGGAGATTTCGGTGTTGATGAATTCCACTGCCTTCAGCACGCCTTTGCCCAGGTAACGCGCCATGTCACCGTCGCGCAGCTCGATCGCCTCCCGGGAACCGGTCGACGCACCCGACGGAACGGCCGCGCGCCCCATGGTGCCGCTTTCCAGCAACACATCACACTCAACCGTGGGATTGCCGCGCGAGTCCAGGATCTCCCGGCCGACGATATCAACTATTGCACTCATGGGTTTCCTTCAATTGACGAATCTATCCAACAACACGGTCATATGGCGGCCGCAAAAATGCGCTCCAGGAACCCGTGCCTCTTGGTCACACGGTCCAGATCGCGCAAGCTCTCCAGTAGCGCCTTCATGTGCTGGAGGGGTACAGCGTTGGGCCCATCACTCAGCGCGCGCGCCGGGTCGGGATGGGTTTCCATGAACAGCCCGGCCACACCGACGGCAATCGCAGCGCGCGCCAGCACTGGCACCATTTCGCGTTGTCCACCGCTGCTCGTGCCCTGGCCACCCGGCAACTGCACTGAGTGGGTGGCATCGAACACCACGGGAGCGCCGCTGTCGCGCATGATCGCCAGCGAGCGCATGTCGCTCACCAGATTGTTGTAGCCAAAACTGGCGCCGCGTTCACAGGCCATGAAGTTGTCCTCGGCCAGACCTCTGGCGCGGGCTGCGGCGCGGGCCTTGTCGATCACGTTTTTCATGTCGCCGGGCGCCAGGAACTGCCCCTTCTTGATGTTCACCGGTTTGCCCGACTGCGCCACTGCGCTGATAAAGTCTGTCTGGCGGCACAGGAAGGCCGGTGTCTGCAAGACGTCGACCACCGCAGCCACCTGAGCGACCTGCTCAATGCTGTGTACGTCGGTGAGCACGGGCAGACGCAGCACGCGTCGAATCTTGGCGAGAATCTCCAGGCCCTGTTCCATCCCAGGCCCGCGAAACGCCGTGCCGCTGGTCCGGTTGGCCTTGTCAAAGCTGCTCTTGAAGATGAACGGGATACCCAGCGCTGTGGTGATCTCCTGCAGCGCGCCGGCCGTGTCCATCTGCAACTGTTCGGACTCGATGACGCAGGGGCCGGCGATCAGGAAAAACGGGTAATCCAGGCCAGCATCGAATCCGCACAACTTCACGATGCGGTCCCGCCAGTGGCCTTCATCAGGCGACCGCTTTGAGGCTTTTACCCTGCGCCTGGTGGTCCAGCGCGGCCTTGATGAACGCGTTGAACAACGGATGCCCATCCCAGGGGGTGGACCTGAATTCCGGGTGGAACTGCACACCCATGAACCAGGGGTGGACATCGTGCGGCAGTTCGATGATCTCCGTCAGCTGCTCGCGCTGGGTCAGGGCCGAGATGACCAGTCCGGCTGCGCGCAGTTGGTCCAGGTAAAACACGTTGGCCTCGTAACGGTGGCGATGACGCTCGGTCACCACATCGCCGTAGATCGAGTGCGCCAGTGTCCCTGGCGCCACGTCCGAACTCTGGGCTCCCAGCCGCATCGTGCCGCCCAGGTCGGAGTTGGCATTACGGCGCCTGATGGTGCCGTCGGCATCCTTCCATTCGGTGATCAGGGCGATCACCGGGTGCGTTGGGTCGGGCTCGAACTCGGTGCTGTTGGCGTCGGTCAAGCCTGCCACATGGCGGGCGAACTCGATAGTTGCAACCTGCATCCCCAGACAAATTCCCAGGTAGGGCAGCTTGTTCTCGCGTGCATAACGGGCGGTGGTGATTTTGCCTTCGATACCGCGTTTGCCAAAACCGCCTGGCACCAGGATCGCGTCGAAGCGCGCCAGTTGCGCAACCGTGTCGGTGGTGATTGTTTCGGAGTCGATGTAGTCGATTTTCACGCGCACATGGTTCTTCATGCCGGCGTGTTTCAGCGCTTCGTTGAGTGACTTGTAGCTGTCGCTGAGGTCTACATACTTGCCAACCATTGCAATGTTGACTTCGCCAGCCGGATGTTCGGTCTCGAACACCAGGTCATCCCAGCGTTTGAGGTTGGCCGGTGGGGTGTTCAGGCGCAGCTTGTCGCAGATCAGGCCGTCGAGCCCTTGCTGGTGCAACATCCTGGGCACCTTGTAGATGGTGTCGACGTCCCACATCGAAATCACGCCCCACTCCGGCACATTGGAGAACATCGATATCTTGGAGCGTTCCTCCTGCGGGATCGGCCGGTCAGCCCGGCATACCAGCGCATCGGCCTGGATACCGATTTCGCGCAACTGTTTGGCTGTATGCTGGGTCGGCTTGGTCTTGAGTTCGCCTGCCGCGGCGATCCATGGCACGTAACTGAGGTGCACAAAGGCCGAGTTGTTGGGTCCCAGCTTGAGGCTCACCTGGCGCACCGCTTCCAGAAACGGCAGGGACTCGAT
>JAJAZK010000312.1 GCA_026785765.1 Rhodoferax sp.
ATGTGGGGATGCACGGGCGTCGGCAGTTGGGCCAGTTGGCTGCGCCGGCGCAGCCGTTGCCAGACCGACTGCGCCGTAAGGCGTGTTCCGTAGCGGCCCACAAACAGAGCCGGCTGCATCTGGGCCGGCGAGGTACCGCGCAGCGCCAGCCAGTGTTGCAGCGCCAGCAGGGCCTTGCTGCCGATCGGCACAGTGCGGCGCTTGGAGCCCTTTCCCAGCACATGGGCGTCGCCAGCCTGCGTGTCGACCCAACCCTGCGAACTGGAGGTCGGTGTCACGTCCAGCCCGGTCAGTTCCGACACCCGCAGTCCAGCGCCATACAACAACTCGACCATCGCGGCGTCGCGCGCCTCCAACCAGGGATCGTCGTCGGCCCAGGTGAATTCAGCCAGCCGCACCGCATCGTCTACGCCCAGCGCCTTGGGCAGCGCACGCGCGCTTCTGGGTGCACGTACGTCCTGGGCTGGATTGCCGGTGGCGATGCCTTCACGCCCCAGCCATGCATAGAAGCCACGCCAACCGGACAGGACCAATGCGATGCCGCGGCCGCTGCGACCTCTGGAATGCATCTGCGCAACCCAACGCCGGACGTGGTGGTTCTCGACTGTCGCCAGTGCCACTCCTGCCGCGGCGGCGAAGACTTGCAGTTTTTGCAAGTCCTGACCGTACAGGATGACAGTCCGTGGCGCGAGCCGTTTTTCCACCCGCACATGCTCCAGGTACCGAAGCACGAGCACATCCGGCATGGGCGTTGCCGGTGCGGCGGCGCTGGGCGCTTGCATGGCTGACCCGTAGCGGGTGTCGCTCAGCGCAGGCGGCCCAGCGCTGCACTGGCCACTTCGGCCACGCGCTGCAGGAAGTCCGTTCCCATGCCGTTATGAAAACGTTGTCCGTCGGGTGAAGACAATACGAGCAGACCGAATGCAGCCGAGGTTGCCCCGTCGCGTAAGGGCAACAGGGCAATGGACGCGGCGGCGGCCGGCTCCTTCAGCCACGTGACTGCCTCAAACCCGGTGTTGGCACCGCAAAAAGGTTCGCTGAGAGAGTTGGCAAACACCTTGGCATCCTCGCTGACACCCAACGCGAACGCTGCGTGGGCATACGTCGGCGCAACCCCCCAGACCTTGATCGCCACTTGTGGAACGGCAAACTTGTCCGCAATCTGGGTCACGATTTCCACTGGAATGGCCTGTACGTCGGTGGTCAGATACAGGCTGCCAGCCCAGCGCAGCAGCCTCTCCGCCAGCATGGCATTTTCATTGCCATGGCGGATCATTTCCATCAGTCGATGTTCCAGCAGCTTGATCTTGTCGCGCAACATCTCGGCCTGGCGTTCTTGCAGACTGACGGCGCGCTTGCTGTGCGGACTGCTCAGGTGCACGGCGGCAAGCAGTTCGGCGTGGCGTTCAAAAAAGTCCGGCGTGTTGGCCAGGTAGTTGGCGATGTCGTCTTCGGTGATGGGGTTGTTCAAAGGATGGTTCATAAGCTGTCGGGTAGTGCGATTTCGCCTTCAAATACAGTGGTGGCTGGCCCTGTCATCAGCACCGGCGCGGCGCCGCCGAGCCAGGCCACGTCCAGTGGGCCGCCGCGCGTGTACACCTCGACCGATGCATCGAGCAGTCCGAGCCGGATGCCCGCCGCAACGGCCGCGCAGGCGCCGCTGCCGCAGGCAAGGGTCTCTCCCGCGCCGCGCTCATAGACCCGCAGGCGCACGCGGGATCGGTCCAGTACCTGCATGAAGCCGACGTTCACGCCCTGTGGAAAGACACCGAGCGCCTGGACTGCCGGACCATAACTCTGCACCTCGGCCGCATCGACATCGTCGACCAAAATCAGCGCATGTGGGTTACCCATGGACAACACAGCGGCCAGCAGCGGCGCGTCGCCATTGGCGCCCTGTGGCAAGCACAATGGCCAGCGTTGCCACGAACCGAAACTTTGCGGCAACAGCGCGCCCGCAAGAAAGGGAATTCTGGCCAGGTCGAAATCTGGCGCTCCCATGTCCACGCGCACCCGGCCATCGGTTTGCCAACGCAGTTCGAGCAGGCGGTTCATGGTCTTGACACGCACGCTAGGTTTGTCGACCAGGCCACGGTCATGCACAAACTTGAGGAAGCAGCGTGCACCGTTTCCGCAGTGCTCAACTTCCTGCCCGTCGGCGTTGTGGATCAGGTATTCGAAGTCGATTCCCACTGCCGGCGACGGGCGCACCGTCAGTATCTGGTCGGCGCCGACACCAAAATGGCGGTCGGCGAGCATGCGGTAATGCGCGGTCCCGAGTCCGATGCGCGACTGCGTCTCGTCAATCACGACAAAGTCGTTGCCGGCGCCCTGCATCTTGGTAAACGGGATTCGCATGAATGGATTATCCGCCGAAGGAACGCTCGCACCTTCGCATAGTGGTCGGCGCAACAAGCGCCCTGGGGACCTCGCGTTTTGGCGGCAAAATACCGGTATGGTCCGTTCCACCCAGCTTCTGTTCGCCCAGCGCGAACCTGCGACTCCCAGGCCCGCAGCAACCGTGTTGTTGCTGCGCGATTCACACGCCGGTATCGAGGTACTGATGACACGGCGCTCCCTCAGCGCCAGTTTTGCGCCTGGTGCCTACGTGTTTCCGGGGGGTGGTGTCGATGCGGCCGACGCATCCGCCCATGGGATCGCGCAGCGCCGACCAGGGCAACCGGATTTGCATCTGACCCAGGCCATTGCAGCGATTCGCGAGAGCTTCGAAGAGTTGGGTATTTTGCTGGCGCGCCATCCCGACGGAAGCTGGGCGACTCAGGCAGATGTGCAAAGGCTTGATCGCAAGGCAGACTTTTCCGCACAATGCGGTACCCATCGACTTACATTGGCCGCGGACGAGGTGTTTGTGCTCGCCCATTGGGTTACGGACCGGGATCTGCCGCGACGCTTCGACGTGCCGTTTCTGGTTGCGCGCATGCCCCGGCACCAGACACCGGTGGCAGACGAGACCGAGCAGTTCGAGCCGGTCTGGGTGCGAGCGCAAGACGCCTTGGCGCGCCACGAAGCCGGAGACTTCTTCATTATTTTCCCGACCATCAGAACCTTGCAGCGGCTGCAGTCCTTTGCGACGGTGGAGGCAGTATTGCAGGCCTGCGCAGCGACCGGACAACCCTTGTGGACGAGTTGCCCGCGTGCTGGCATGCTGTACGGCAAGGAAGCGCGTTATATGGAGCATGAGCATCCATACGGGGAGTTGCAACTGGTTTCGCCGGACGGGCAAATCGTGCACCACCTCGACTGGCAGACAGAAAGCCCAGTGGGCTTGCTGAAGAATGTGATGCGGCTCACGGCCCCAAACCCGGGGGCAATGACCGGACCGGGAACCAATAGTTACCTGATCGGGGATCCGCACACCGGTTATCTTGCGATTGACCCGGGCCCGGCCGATGCGCAGCATCTGGAGCGGCTGTGGCGTGCCGCCGCCGGCGACATCCGCATGATCGTGTGCACCCACTCGCACCCCGACCATTCACCCGGTGCCAGGCCGTTGCAGGCGCTGTGTGTCGGGCGACCGCCGATTCTGGGTTTACCCAGCGCCGGCACGGCCCGCGCCGCCAGTGAGTTTGTGCCCGACCTTGCGTTGGCGGACTTGCAGGAACTGGTGCTGGCTGCGGCAGATGGTCAAGGGGCACGCCACACGCTCAAGGTACTACACACGCCGGGCCACGCGGCCAACCATCTGTGCCTGGTCTTGCTGGAGGACGGATTGCTCATCAGTGGTGACCATGTGCTCAACGGCAGCACCACCGTGGTTGACCCGCCCGATGGCGACATGACCGCTTACCTGGATTCACTGGACCGTTTGCTGGCGGCGTGCGCGCAACACGACATCGGGTTCATCCTGCCGGCGCACGGGTACGTGCTGGGACCGGCTGCTGAGGCGATCGCGCAACTCAAGGCGCATCGGCTTCGCCGCGAGGCTAAGGTACTGCGGGTGATGCAGGCGCTGCCCCAGGGGTCGATGGATGATTGGGTCGCGCACGCCTACGACGATGTGCCAGAGCGCATGTGGCCGGTGGCGAAACGGTCCTTGCTGGCGCATGTGCAGCGCATCGAAGCCCTGTCCATACTGCATTGATTGGCGCGCTGTCTACAAGTCGTATTCGCCCGGACCCTCACCCAGCACACCCAGGTCAAGTGGACGCACCGCCCCCATCCATAAGGCGCGGTCGCGGTGATCTACCAGATCGTTGTCGCTGATCGGG
>JAJAZK010000313.1 GCA_026785765.1 Rhodoferax sp.
ACCCAGGCCTGGGACTGGCGCGCTCGCGCGCTCGGGCAACTGTCCGGTGGGGAGCGCCAACGCGTGCTGTTGGCGCGTGCGCTGGCCGTCGAAGCCGAGGTGTTGCTGATGGACGAACCGCTGGCCAACCTGGACCCGCCCCATCAGGCGGACTGGCTGGCCCTGGTGCGAGGGCTGGTGGCGCGCGGCAAGACCGTGGTCAGTGTGCTGCACGAGATTTCCATGGCGTTGCAGGCCGACGCAATCGTGATCATGGCGCAGGGGCAGGTGCAGTACCACGGAGCGGCGGCGGCAGCGGCGACGCATCGGGCGCTGGAGCGGGTTTTTGACCAGCGGATCACCATCCTCGCGTTGGGCGCGTACTGGGTGGCAGTGCCAAATCAGGACCAGGCGACATCCGCATGAACACACAATACCCGCATGCGCCGCGTTGGAGCCACGGCTTGCACGGCGCCCTGCAACGACCACTTTTTCCCGAGCATTCCAGCCATGCCGATTGATTTCCCAAACCTGCCCGATCTGCAGGACGGGCGGCTCAGCCAGACCCTGCAGAACATTCTTGACAACAAGACCAAGCCACCAGGTTCGCTTGGGCAACTGGAGACACTGGCGCGCCAGCTAGGCGAGATTCTGGGAAGTGAAGCGCCTGAACTGGTCGCGCCGCAGTTGCTGGTGTTTGCTGGCGACCATGGATTGGCGGCGCGCGGGGTCTCGGCCTATCCCAGCGACGTCACCTGGCAGATGGTGGAGAACTTCCTCGCCGGCGGCGCTGCAGTCAGCGTGCTGGCGCGGCTGCACGGCATCACCCTCTGCGTAGTGGACTGCGGCGTGGCCCATGATTTTTTGGCGCCAGGCAGTGTTGTGCGTCCGCGCCTTGTGGTGCGCAAGATCGCGGCCGGTACCGCCGACTCCAGCACGCAGCCGGCCATGACCCCGGCCCAGTGCGACGATGCAATCAACAACGGCATGGCATTGGTACGGCAACTGCCGGGCAATGTGCTGCTCCTGGGCGAGATGGGAATTGGCAACACGTCTGCCGCTTCCCTGCTGATGGCACGGTTGTCCGGCGCACCAATCGCGCAGTGCACCGGCGCCGGAAGCGGCCTGGACGGGGCCGCCGTGGCGCGCAAGACGGCGCTCTTGTCACAGGTGCTGGAACTTCATGCAAACGCGCGTTCGCCATTGCAGGCGCTGGCGGCGTTTGGCGGTTTCGAGATGGCAACCATGCTTGGTTCCGTCATGCAAGCGGCCCAGCAGCGGCGTGTCATCGTGGTCGACGGGTTCATTACCGGCGCCGTGGTGATGCTGGCGCACGCCCTGCAGCCGCTGGTTTTACAACGCTGTGTGTTCGCGCACCGTTCCGGTGAGCGCGGCCACGGCCTGATGCTGGAGCAACTCGGCGTGTATCCCGTGCTTGATCTCGGCTTGCGTCTGGGTGAGGGCTCGGGCGCCGCCCTGGCATGGCCGCTGTTGCGTAGCGCCTGCGCAATACTGTCGGACATGGCGAGTTTCGCGTCCGCTGGAGTGTCGCAAAAGTCGTCCACTGCGCCGCACTGACGCGCTCGCGCCGCTTCGACTTTCCCCACATGACATTTCTGCGCCACTACCTGCTGGCCGTGCAGTTTTTCACGCGCGTTCCCGTCACCGGGAGACTGGCCGACTGGGTCGGGTACAGCCCGGCCATGTTGCGCGCCAGTGCCGCCCATTTCCCGGGCGTCGGCTGGCTGGTTGGCGCAGTCGTGGCTTTGAGCAGTCATGGCCTGTTGCAGGTGTTGGCGCAAACCGCCATGACGCCACTGGTGGTGGCGGTACTCGGGACCGTGATCAGTGTCTTGTTGACTGGCGCCTTCCACGAAGACGGTTTGGCCGATGTCGCCGATGGTCTGGGCGGCAGTCTGCAGCGTGAACGCAGCCTGGAGATCATGAAGGACTCCAGGGTGGGCGCGTTCGGCGCACTGGCCCTGGTCCTGATCGTGCTGGCCAAGGTGTCGTTGCTGGCGCTGGTGGGTACGTTGGACCCGGCTGCGCTGGTATGGGGTCTGTTCGCGGCGCACGTGGTGTCGCGCGGCCTGCCGCTGTTGATCATCCGCGCCTTGCCGCATGTCGGAGATGCGGCAGGTTCCAAGTCAAAGCCGCTGGCGGACCAGATCAGTGTCGGCAGCCTGGCTGTCGCTTCGATCTGGGTTGGCCTGGCGTTTGTACTGATGGTCTGGGTCGGCCAGGGCGGCAATTTGCTGGTGCCGGCGGCGGCGGGCGCCCTGGCGGCGTTGTGGATGTGGCGCTGGTTCCGGCGCCGCCTGCAGGGCTTTACGGGAGACTGTCTGGGCGCAACCCAACAGGTCTGCGAGGTCGCGTTCTACTTCGGTCTGGTATTGGTTGTGGGTGCCGACGCGTGACGGCGCCGGGCGCAACCTCGTTACCACGGTCGGAGCTCTGGCTGGTCAGGCACGCCAGGCCGCTGGTTGACGACGGTGTGTGTTACGGCGCTACCGATCTCGCAGCCGACGCGCACGCAACCGCTGCCTGTGCGCAGCAACTTGCGCGGGTTTTGCCGAGCGCAACACCGGTATGGACGTCGCCAATGCGGCGCTGTACCGCACTGGCAGATGCCCTGCGGTTGTTGCGCCCGGAACTGGGCTACCGATGCGATCAGCGCTTGACCGAGATGGATTTCGGTTGCTGGGAGGGTGTACGCTGGCAGGACATTCCAAAGGCCGCCATCGATGAATGGACAGCCCGGTTTGACCGATGGCGATTTGGCGGTCGGGAGTCGGTACAGGAACTGATGGATCGGGTGGGCGCGGCATGGCGTGAATCCTGCGGCATCCCGGGTCCGCAGCTCTGGATCACCCATGCGGGTGTCGCGCGTGCCGCACTGCTTTATTCCAAAGGCACGCAGGCCATCACGCGCAGCGAGGATTGGCCACTAGCCGGCCCGGCGTTTGGCGAGTGCTGGCGCCTGTCGCAGGGTCAGTCGAGCTTGGCGCCGCTGTACGTAATGGCTTCGCCCCATTTGCGCGACTCGGCCATTTCGTAGGCGGTGAGTGCAGCCGCGTCCATGAATCGGGGCGAGGCCCCTGCGGCATTGAAGCGCTGCGCTGTATCGGGCGTGGCCAGCACCTGCGCTACTGCTGACTGCAGCCGCGCCACCACCTGGCTGGGCAAGCCCTTGGGGCCATACAGAGCGACCCAACCCGGTGTATCGAAGTCCCTCAGGCCAATGGCCGCGCCCGACTCGGAAATGGTGGGTACGCCTGGCAGGGCGTCCACACGAGCCAGCCCGGCAATTCCGATGGCCTTTACTTTGCCTGCGCGTATCTGGGGTCCGCTGGAGGCAATCGAGTCGAACATGAGTGGAATCTGTCCGGAGATTACGTCGGCCAGCGCCGGAGCAGAACCCCGGTACGGTATGTGCACCAGGAAACTGCCGGTACGCGCTTTCAGCAGCTCCATCGCCAGATGGTTGGTTACACCATTGCCGCCACTGGCGTAATTGAGCTGACCCGGGCGGGACTTTGCGTAACTTACCAGTTCGGTAACCGTATTGAAAGGCGCCCCCGGATGG
This sequence comes from Rhodoferax sp., assembly GCA_026785765.1. GTDB lineage: Bacteria > Pseudomonadota > Gammaproteobacteria > Burkholderiales > Burkholderiaceae_C > CAISIP01. Next base: position 3,566 of record JAJAZK010000313.1, read on the forward strand.
GCGACCAACACGATGCCGACGCTGGCCAGGTGTGCAATCGGGGTGAAATCGGCGCTCGCGTAGGGACGTTTGCTGTACAACAGTGGCGCGATCACCTGGGTGCTGGTGGATCCCACCAGCAGCGTATGACCGTCCGCGGCCGCCTGCAAAATTGCCTGGCTGGCAACCACGCCGCCCGCGCCAGCGCGGTTGTCCACCAAAAACTGCTGCCCGAGGGCGGTTGACAAGCCCTGCGCAACCACCCGGGCAAACACGTCGGTGCCGCCGCCCGCAGGAAATCCCACCACCATGCGGACCGGACGGGTCGGGTAATCCTGTTGCGCCAAAACGCCAAGCGGATGCAACAGGCCCGCTAGTCCCGCCAGGCTGGCCGACCCGCCCGCCAGAAAAAATCTTCTCTGAAATGTCATAGGTTTACCTTTGCCTTTGCCTGTTGCGTGTGCTCGCGTCAGCCCAGCACAACCTGGTTGCGGCCTTTTTCTTTGGCCTTGTACATTGCTGCGTCGGCGCGCGCGAGCAGCGCATCGACGCTGTCCCCGATCGGCAGAGTAGTGGCAACCCCGATACTGACGGTGAAAGACGCTGGTTCCGACAGTTCGCCGACCCTGCTCCGGATGCGCTCGGCAACGACATGTGCTAACTCCACCGGGGTTTCGGGCAGCAGCACCACGAACTCCTCTCCGCCCAGGCGTCCGATTGCGTCGGCGCTGCGCAGCAGGGTGTTGACAACCGACACGAACTGCACCAGCACCGCGTCGCCCATCTGGTGCCCGCGGCTGTCGTTGATGCGTTTGAAGTTGTCAAGGTCTATCATCAATAAGGACATGACGCGCCCATGCCGGTGGCAGCGTTCGAGTTCCTGCTGGCAGACTTCGACCAGGTGGTGGCGGCTAAACGCGTTTGTCAGCGAGTCATGGG
>JAJAZK010000314.1 GCA_026785765.1 Rhodoferax sp.
CTCCATGGTTTCGCGGTCGCGGATCTCACCCATCGGGATCACGTCGGGGGCTTGGCGCAGCGTGTTCTTCAGAGCGATCTCCCAGCTGTCGGTGTCAAGCCCGACCTCGCGCTGGGTCACCACGCAGTTCTTGTGCATGTGGACAAATTCGACCGGATCTTCAATGGTGATGATGTGGCCATAGGAGTTTTCGTTGCGCCAGTCAACCATGGCTGCGAGCGTGGTGGATTTGCCGGACCCGGTGGCGCCCACCATGATGCACAAGCCCCGTTTGGAGGTCACGATTTCCTTCAGCACCTGCGGTACGCCCAGGCCGTCGATGGTGGGCAGCACCTGCGGGATGACCCGCATCACCATACCGACCTTGCCCTGCTGTATGAACGCGTTCACGCGGAAACGGCCAACGCCGGGCGGAGAGATCGCGAAATTGCATTCCTTGGTGCGCTCAAACTCGGCGACCTGTTTGTCATTCATCACGGAGCGCGCCAGGGCCAGCGTATGCGCCGCATTAAGTGGCTGCGGCGAGACCTTGGTGACCTTGCCGTCGACCTTGATGGCGGGCGGGAAGTCACCGGTGATAAACAGGTCGCTGCCATTGCGACTGATCATCAGCTTGAGCAGGTCGTTGATGAATTTGGTGGCCTGGTCGCGTTCCATGGTGCTGTTGCTCCAGGTGAGTCACTTCTTTTCGCTCAGGCGCGCGCTGACCACGCGCAGCCGCAGCGAAAGTTTGCGGGCCAGCAGCGCTATCAGGTTGGCAGCAAGCTGGGGGTTGGCGGACAACATGTCGTCCATCGCCTCGGCGCTCAGGGCGGCGATTTCACACTCGTTCATGGTGGTACAGGCAGAAAACCGGATGCCGCTGTCCAGCAGGGACATTTCGCCCAGAATCTCGCCCGGCCGTGTTTCCGCCAGGCGCAAACGCTCACCCCAGGGTTGCACCCGGTCCACCGCCACCGCTCCCGACAGCAACACGATCATGAAGTTGCCGTACTCGTCCTGCCGGATCAGATCCCGGTTGGCCGGTACCGTGGCAAAGTCAAAATACCGCTCCATGCTCTGGATCGACTGCCCATCCAGATGGCTCATGTACTTGTCCTTCACCCACAGCGCCTGCAGCAGCTTGGTGCCACGCGCAGCGGTCAGGCGTTTGGCGTCGATCTCGGCCGCCCGTGCCTCCCACGGAACCAGCAGCGATGCATCCACCCCGAGCCTTGCAAACGCGGTGCTGAACAGGATCGAATCCTGCTTTTCCTCGACCGGTTCGGCTCGGGGCCTGGGTTTGAGAATCTCGAAAATGCCCTTCATCACGCGCTCCTGTTGTACTGTGCCAGCTTAGCCGGGGAAATTCTCGGGGATCTTCGCTTTGCTGCGCGCTTCTGCCGGGCTGATGATGTTGCGCTTGACCAGGTCGGTCAGGTTCTGGTCCAGGGTCTGCATGCCGACGCTGTTGCCGGTCTGTATCGACGAATACATCTGGGCCACCTTTGCTTCGCGGATCAGGTTGCGGATGGCGTTGGTGCCTAGCATGATCTCGTGGGCGGCGACGCGGCCCTGGCCGTCCTTGGTCTTGCACAGGGTCTGCGAAATCACCGCCTGCAGCGATTCGGACAACATCGCGCGCACCATCTCCTTTTCGTCGGCCGGGAACACGTCGATGATGCGGTCTATGGTTTTTGCGGCACTGGAGGTGTGCAGGGTGCCAAACACCAGGTGCCCGGTTTCCGCCGCCGTCATCGCCAGCCGTATGGTTTCCAGGTCGCGCATCTCGCCGACCAGGATGCAGTCGGGGTCTTCGCGCAGGGCGGAGCGCAGAGCAGCCGAGAAGCTCAAGGTATGTGGCCCGACCTCGCGCTGGTTGACCAGACACTTCTTGGACTCGTGCACGAACTCGATCGGGTCCTCCACTGTCAGTATGTGGCCAAACTCGGTCTCGTTGAGGTAGTTGACCATCGCCGCCAGCGTGGTGGATTTGCCCGAGCCGGTCGGGCCGGTCACCAGAACCATGCCGCGCGGTTTGAGTGCCAGGTCGGCGAAAATTTTCGGTGCGTTGAGCTGCTCCAGCGACAGAATCTTCGAGGGAATGGTACGGAACACGGCCCCCGCGCCGCGGTTGTGGTTGAAGGCGTTGACCCGGAACCGCGCCAGCCCTTCGATCTCGAACGAGAAGTCGATCTCCAGGAACTCTTCGTAGTTCTTGCGCTGGGTATCGTTCATGATGTCATACACCATGGCGTGCACGGCCTTGTGGTCCAGCGGCTCGACATTGATGCGTCGCACGTCTCCATGCACCCGGATCATCGGCGGCAGGTCTGCCGACAGATGCAAGTCAGAGGCTTTGTTCTTGACGCTGAAGGCGAGCAACTGGGTGATATCCACGGGTTCCTCTGTGTTTGTTACGCTTCAGGCAATTATGACCATGATTGCCGACAATCTCCAAGCCGTTCGTAGACGTGTGTCGGCTGCCTGCATTGCTGCCGGTCGCGCGCCGCACACGGTACAGGTGCTTGCAGTATCCAAGACTTTTGCAAGTGATGTGGTCGACCAGGCGATCGGCGCCGGGCAGTCCATGTTCGGTGAGAACTACATTCAGGAGGCAGTGCAGAAAATATTACTGTTGCGCGCGCGGACCGTGCAGTGGCATTGCATCGGCCCGATCCAGAGCAACAAGACCCGGCTGGTGGCAGAGCACTTTGACTGGGTGCAGTCGCTGGACCGGCTCAAGACCGCGCAGCGGCTCAGCGAGCAGCGACCGGCGCATCTGGCGCCGTTACAGGTGTGTTTGCAGGTCAATACCGATGGCGGACCGACCAAGGCCGGTGTGTCCCCGGAGCATTTGGCACAACTGGCGCAGGATGTGGCGTTGCTGCCGCGGCTGGTATTGCGCGGATTGATGACGATCCCCGAACCGACCACTGACTTTCAGTCCGCCGTGGCCTTGCATGCGCGGGCCAAGGCGTTGTTCGATGGTCTGAACGCCTCGGGTTTCGCGCTGGACACCCTGTCGATGGGCATGAGTGCCGACCTCGAGGCCGCCATCCACGCCGGCAGCACGATGCTGCGGATCGGGTCTGCAATTTTTGGCGGCCGCACACCGCAGGGCCCGCCGCAATAGCGGCTACTTCTTGGCCAGCGGTGGCGGTTTGATGGCACCACATTCGGCAGATAGCCACTTGCCCTGCATGTCCATGGTCATGCTTTCGTTCTTGCCGTTGCGGGCAGACTTCACGGTCATCTTGCTGGCATAGGCCTCCGGGCTGGAGAAGGTCATCTGCCCTTCTCCACTGGTCGGCGGCTGTGTGCAGACGAACGAAATCTTCATCGTGTTGCCCACGCGCGGTGTGTTCGTAGCCTTGCAGTCACCCTCCTGTATTGCCACCTCGTTGCGCTCGACCATGTCCTTGGTCATGCAGACCTTGATGGTGATAGGACCCGGTCCGGCGGCGCCTATGCTGACACCCTGTTTTGCCATCGTGTCCTGCATCATCTTGCGCTGTTCGGGTGACATTGCCGCCATCTGCTTTTGCATGTCGGCCATGGCATTTTCCATCTCGCCTGAGGCACTTTGCATTTTCTGACTGATTTCCCACAGACCGGGTTTCAGGGTCTGTGCGGCGCTGCCGGCGGCTCCGCACAGGATCAAGATGCTACCGGCAGCAAGAAGCAATGGTTTCATGGTTTCGCCCTCTAAAGGCGACGATTGTCGCAATCTTGGTCCGCCGCGTCCAGCAGCCTGCGGGATCAATTCAACTTCCCGCAGGCCGCTAAAGCAGCCGCAGCCGGGTCGTGTTCTTGACTTCTTCCATCACTGCGTAGGTGCGCGTTTCACGTACACCCGGCAACTGCCACAACACGGTGCCGGCGAATTCGCGGTAGGCGGTCATGTCGGCCATGCGCGTTTTCAGCAGATAGTCGAATCCGCCCGCCACCATGTGGCACTCCATGATTTCCCCACGTACCTGCACCGCTGCCTTGAAGGCCTCGAAC
>JAJAZK010000315.1 GCA_026785765.1 Rhodoferax sp.
CCGGAGTCGTTGATGCCGATCACCGGTGCGCCGACCTTCATGGCCTGGTCCATCACCTTGCAGATCTTTTCTGCATGGGCCTCGGACAGGGCGCCGCCGAACACCGTGAAATCCTGGCTGAAGACGAATACCAGTCTGCCGTTGATGGTGCCGTAACCGGTGACCACACCGTCGCCCGGGATTCTCTGCTCTTGCATGCCGAAGTCGACACAGCGGTGTTCGACGAACATATCCCATTCTTCGAACGTTCCCTCGTCGAGCAGCAGTTCCAGCCGCTCGCGCGCAGTGAGCTTGTTCTTGCGATGCTGCGCGTCGATGCGCGTTTGCCCGCCTCCCATGCGCGCCTGTTCGCGTTTGGCTTCGAGCTGTTCAAGTATTTCCTGCATCAAGTGTCTCCGTGGAAAGCGCTGGTGGCGCCTAATAGATGGTGGCGGTGCAGAGCGCTGGCAACAGCCTGCAAACTGACAAAGTCCTTGCCCCAGATCCTGCGGTCGCTGGGTAACCAGCGCAGCCAGGCCAGGCGCAAGGCGGCGTGGCGCAGGGTGGCGCGCACGGCGGGCGACTCACGCTGCAGCACGTCGCGCAGGGCACCGTCCAGGACAGCAGGCGGCGCGCCCAGGTTCCACAACGACGATTGCAGGAAGATCAGCCAGTCGCGCGTCTGCGCCTCGACCAGCGACATCACCTCCAGCGGATCGTCCTCGAAGTCGATCAGTCCGTCGAATTTTTGCGACACGATCATGTTGCGCGCAAAACACTGGCTCAGGTACTGGCCACGCGCGTGGACTTCGAGTAATTGCTCCAGTGACGCAGTCCACAACCCAAAGGCCCGGACGCCCTGCTCGCGCAGGGTCACGGCCAGGTCAGTCGGTCCCAGGTACGACATCACGAAGTAGCTCGGCGCCACGTGCAGCACCTGCGGCACCGGCAGCCCGGCCAGCGCCAGTGCATGCAGGCGCTGCAGCTCAATGCTTTGGGAGTGCGTGCCGCCATGCACCGGTACCGCCTTCAGGTAGGGGACGCCAGCCATTCGGGCAAACCAGTTCAGGATTCGATGCGGCCAGGGGCTGCGCTGCGCACGTTGGCCTTTAACCAGCACCCTGCCCTCGGGCAGATCAAAAATCTCGATGCGCCGCGCCGCCCAGACTGGCGAGGCCTCAATGCGGGCGATGGATGCGGCAGACATCATCCGGCCGATCCTGAGTTGACGTTCGGACTGTGCTCAGTCTGCCTGCCGTGCGCGCGGGCGAACAGGTCGAGCAGGTTTTGCGCTGCCAGCGATCCGACCATGGTTCCATCGGCCACGGCCTGGCGGGTTGTCTGCATCGCGGCGGCGACCAGCGGGTCCTCCCGAAAGGACTGGCGCAAACCGCTCTCGATGCGTTCCCACATCCAGGCCAGCGCCTGGTCACGCCGGCGTTGCGTGAGCGCGCCAGCGGCGGATTGCAGATCGCGAAAACGCAGCACGGCCGCCCAAAACGCGTCCATTCCCTGGACCCGCAAGGCACTCGTCTGCAGCACCTGCGGCTGCCAGCGCCGGTCGTCGTGCCGCGCCAGCTCCGGACTGCCGCTGTGTCCCAACAGGCGCAACGACGAGACAATTTGCGCCTGTGCGCGCATGGCGGCAGCCGGGTCAAGGTCGGCCTTGTTGATCAACACAAGGTCGGCCAGCTCCATCACGCCTTTCTTGATCGCCTGCAACTCGTCGCCGGCGTTGGGCAACTGCATCAGGACGAACATATCGGTCATGGCGGCTACGGCAGTTTCGCTCTGGCCCACGCCGACGGTCTCGACCACCACGATGTCGTACCCGGCCGCTTCGCATACCAGCATCGCCTCGCGTGTGCGCGCCGCCACGCCGCCCAGCGTCCCGCCCGTCGGGCTGGGCCGGATGAAAGCGCTGGCGTGCACCGACAACTTCTCCATGCGCGTCTTATCACCCAGAATGGAGCCGCCGGAAACACTGGAGGATGGGTCTACGGTCAACACCGCCACCCGGTGCCCGAGCTTGATCAGGTACAGCCCCAGCGCTTCGATAAAGGTCGACTTGCCAACGCCTGGCACACCGGTGACGCCGAGGCGAAACGCGCCACCGGCATGCGGCAGCAAATCGTTGAGCAGCCGCTGGGCGAGGACGCGATGGTTTGGACGGGTCGATTCCAGCAGGGTGATGGACTTGGCGATGGCCCGGCGTTGGACGTCGTCAGGCATGCCGAGAATGGCCTGGGCCAAGCCTGGCATCGGATCGGGCACGGGCGGCGGTAGGGTCACTGCGTGGTCACAACGGGGGGCACTGACGGGCTTTGTGACCTCAGGTCGGCTGCAAGGATTGCCTGATCTGGTGCAGCACGTCGCGCGCCGACGTCGGTATCGGTGTGCCAGGCCCGTAGATTCCCTTCACGCCCGCCGCATACAACATGTCGTAGTCCTGGCGCGGCACGACGCCGCCGACGAACACCACGATGTCGCTCCCGCCCTGGCGCCGCAGTTCGGCAATGATCGCGGGCACCAGGGTCTTGTGGCCGGCCGCGAGGGTGGAGACGCCCACCGCATGTACATCGTTTTCGATGGCCTGGCGGGCACATTCTTCCGGCGTCTGGAACAGTGGCCCGATATCCACATCGAAACCGAGGTCGGCGAAGGCGGTGGCGACAACTTTCGCACCCCGGTCGTGGCCGTCCTGGCCGAGTTTGGCAATCAGCACCCGCGGCTGGCGCCCCTGCTCGCGCGCAAATTGGCGGATATCGGCTTTCAGCGTCTCCCAGTATTCCATCGTGTCGCCTTGCGCGCTGCGCGCATCATAGGACGCAGCGTAGACACCGCTGACCTTGTGGGTGTCGGCGCGGTGGCGCCCGAACACCGACTCCAGGGCATCGCTGACCTCGCCAACCGTCGCACGCGCCTGCATGGCCGTGATGCTCAAGCCAAGCAGGTTACCTTCGCCACTGGCCGCGGCGGCCGTAAGCGCCTGCAGCGCGGCCGTCACCGCCGCCTGATCGCGGCTGGCGCGAATTGCCTGCAGGCGCCGGATCTGGCTATCGCGCACCGCCACATTGTCGATATCGCGGGCCTGCACCGGGTCTTCGTTTTGCAGCCGGTATTTGTTCACGCCAACGATGACATCCTGACCGGAGTCGATGCGCGCCTGCTTCTGTGCCGCGGCGGCTTCGATCTTGAGCTTGGCCCAGCCGCTGTCGACCGCCTTCACCATGCCACCCATCGTGTCGACCTCCTCAATGATGGCCCAGGCGGCGTCGGCCATCTGCTGTGTCAGGGTCTCCATCATGTAGCTGCCAGCCCAGGGGTCGATTACCTGCGCAATATGGGTTTCCTCCTGGATGATGAGCTGCGTATTGCGGGCGATGCGCGCGGCAAACTCGCTGGGCAAGGCTATGGCCTCGTCAAAACTGTTGGTGTGCAGGCTTTGCGTGCCGCCAAACACCGCCGCCATGGCCTCGATGGTGGTGCGCACAATGTTGTTGTAAGGGTCCTGCTCGGTCAGCGACCAGCCCGAGGTCTGGCAATGCGTGCGCAGCATCAGACTCTTGGGATTACTGGCGCCAAAACCGTTCATGATGCGCCACCACAGCAGCCGTGCGGCGCGCATCTTCGCAACTTCCAGATAGAAGTTCATGCCAATCGCCCAGAAGAAACTCAGGCGCGGAGCGAACGCATCCACGTCCATTCCCCGGGCTAGCGCCGTACGCACATACTCCTGCCCGTCGGCCAGCGTGAACGCGAGTTCCAGCGCCTGGTTGGCGCCGGCCTCCTGCATGTGGTAACCCGAAATGCTGATCGAGTTGAAACGCGGCATATGGCCTGCGGTGTATTCAATGATGTCGCCGATGATGCGCATCGACGGAGCCGGCGGATAAATATAGGTGTTGCGGACCATGAACTCCTTGAGGATGTCGTTCTGGATCGTTCCACTCAGCAGGTTTTGCGAAACGCCCTGCTCCTGCGCCGCCACCACATAGCCGGCCAACACCGGCAACACGGCACCATTCATCGTCATGGACACGCTGACCTTGTCGAGCGGGATGCCGTCGAACAGGATCTTCATGTCTTCCACCGAGTCGATCGCGACGCCGGCTTTTCCAACATCACCTGTCACCCGCGGGTGGTCAGAGTCATAACCGCGGTGGGTTGCCAGATCAAAGGCAACACTGACGCCCTGCGCGCCGCCGGCCAGGGCCTTGCGGTAGAAGTCATTGGACTCCTCGGCGGTCGAGAAGCCGGCGTATTGGCGTATCGTCCAGGGCCGCACCGCGTACATGGTGGCCTGCGGACCGCGCACATAGGGCTCAAAACCCGGCAGCGTGTTGGTATGGGGGAGTTGCCGCGTGTCGAGCGCGGTATACAGAGCTTTGACGGTGATTCCGTCCGGTGTGAGCCAGTTCAGGGCATCGATTTCTCCGCCGCCAGTGGATTTGGCTGCGGCCCGTCGCCATGCTTCCAGGTCACTGGCCTCAGAATCCGGCACGATGCCGCTCGTCGACTGGAAGGTGGCTGGTGTTTTTTGCGTCATGGGCGTGCCCGGTCAAGTTGCGCTGAATAAATCCGGATGAAGTCGAGTTTACGTTATTTATAATTATTTATTCAAAATATCGTTTCGGATTTACAATACACCCAACTTTTGCGATTATGGCCGCGCTCCCTCTCGCCCCCCGCGCACTCTATGAAGAGGTGGCGGAGTCATTGCGGCAGCGCATCTTCAGCCGCGAACTCTCGCCTGGCAGTTGGATCGACGAGCTGAAGATTGCGCAGGCTTACGGCATCAGCCGCACACCATTGCGCGAAGCACTCAAAGTCCTTGCGACCGAAGGACTGGTGACCATGAAGCTGCGCCGCGGCGCCTATGTCACCGAGGTATCCGAACGCGACCTCGCCGAGGTCTACCATTTGCTGAGCCTGCTGGAATCCGACGCCGCGATGCTCGCCGCGCTGCGCGCCAACCCGACAGAACTGGCAGAACTCAGGCAGTTGCACGGAGAACTTGAAGTGGCAGCGGCGCCGGGCGCGCAGGACCGGGATCGGTTTTTTCGCATCAATGAACAGTTCCACATGCGCCTACTCGAAGTCGCCGGCAACCGCTGGGCCACGCAGATGGTGACCGACTTGCGCAAGGTC
>JAJAZK010000316.1 GCA_026785765.1 Rhodoferax sp.
AAACCAACTGACCGCTTCCGCCTTGCCCTCCACTTGGGGGCGCAAAGCCCAGTTGGACTCTGCAGCACCAGGTAGCGTGACTTCGTTCCACTGCCACCCAAAGGTACGCGGCGCACCCAAGCGAATCCGAATACCCACCACGCGATCTTCGACCTGGTGAAATAACTTCCCTGCATCAGCTGCCAATTGCAGTGCCAGGCGCCCGGTTTCGCCGCTCAACATGCCATGGTTGCCCGTATGGGTATAACCACCGCTGGTCGATTTCAGCGCCTGAATCAGTTGCACGATCTCCATGTCTGGCTTCGGCGTGTTGTAGCTTTGCAAATACTGCGGCACTTTGAGCTTGGCCCACCTGCCATTGTTCAGTCGGCGCGTGTAACCGTAACTGAGGTGAAGCACGGGGAGGCCCGCGCGGCTCTGCGGCTCCAGCAAAAAGACCATCCATTCGTTCTGGTCGGGTTTGAACGCCGTTGGTTTGACGTCAGACACTTCTTCGCCGAACAAATTCAACCATTGACCAACTCTGCGCAAAGACTCTTGACGCTCCTTCTCGCGCTGCATCTGGGCCTGAGTTTCCAGTCTTGCCTTCAGCGTCTGGTCGTCGTCCGGCTTACTCGCCTGAGCCGCTGGTGACTTGGTTGATCGCGCCGAGCTGTAAGCTGCCTTGAGCGTTAGCGCGACCGCGTGTTTGCAGTCGGTGCCAACCGCGCAGCTACAGCTACTGTCAAAGAAAATCACATTGCCGCTCCGATCCACTTCCAGCGAGACATCGACGGAATAGGCTTGCTTTTGGGAGCCTTTCACCATCCCGAAAACGTCCCAGCAATTGCTGGCGGTGGCGCAGACTTCGTAGCTCAGAACCAGTTGATTCAAATACAACACCATGCCACGGTCGTAAACCGCGGGAGGTACTTGGTACTTGAAGGATTGTGGTTGGATGAAAAAGACAGCGTCGCTCACAGAAGCCTTCACAAAACGGCGGTTTTGAAGTTCAAGAGTCGATAGGTTGATATCGGTGCAGTCGGCAAGGGTGGGCCAAACCCAACCGGTTGCGCAACCGCAAATTCTACGGTTGGCGCTGTGCACAGGATTTCAAACGCTGTCTTTGCGGCCCTTTCTCCGGCAGCGCAGCGGCAGCAAGCCGTGGGCCAGGATGCCGCACTCGAGGAAGGCGTCGAACTCGTCCTGGATGAATTGCAGCAAGCTGGCGCCGGTGGCCTCTTCAGCCTGGGCGAAGAAGGTCTGCGCTTGCGGCTACACCAGCCGGTATGCGTGGTCCGCTCGGGACGGTGGCCCCGCAGTGGACCGGGTGCGGCATCCGCATTACACAAACACCCTCTCAGTGGAACTCCCGGCTCCGTGTTGCCAGCCCGCCCAGCAAGGGCGTGAGGTCTTCCAGCCGCTGCGCGATCAGGTGGCGCACCTCGCCGCCACTCTCGACATCGCGCTGCCACACGCCGTAGACCGCCATCAGGCGTGCATGCAGCAACACACTGCGCTGCTTCTCGCGCAGGCTTTTCCAGACAATCACGTTGACGCTGCCGGTCTCGTCCTCCAACGTGACGAACACCACGCCTTTGGCGGTTTGCGGCTGCTGGCGCATCACCACGATGCCACAGGCGCGCACCAGGCGGCCATTGGGCAGGTCGCGCAGCTGCGCCGCTGTCAGCAGCTTCTTGTTTGCCAGCTCCTCGCGCAGCAAGGCCAGCGGATGGCTGCGCAGGGTCAAGCCGGTGGCGGCGTAGTCGAACTCCACCTCTTCGCCCTCCCAGGCGGCGGGCAGTTCCAGGAAATCCTCTTCCACTGGTGCCGCCTTGAGCAGCCCGGGCGCGCTGCGCAGGGCCGACGCGTCCCAGACCTGCTGGCGCCGGTGGCCGGACAGGCTAATGAGCGCATCGGCGCTGGCCAGTGCCTTGAGGTCGCCCTGGTCGAGTCCGCCGCGCAAGGCCAGGTCCTCGGTGCTGGTAAAGGGCGCATCGGCACGCGCATGGACGATGCGTTGCGCCGCCGCCGAGGCAAGGCCCGCCACCATGCGCAAGCCCAGGCGCACCGCGCGCAGTTGCGTACCGGAAACCGGCGCATGGTCCCGGTGCACCTGGCGTGTATCCGCAGGCGCAGGCATGGTGGGTGCGTCGGGCTCTTCCATCGTGCAATCCCAGTCGCTGCACATCACGTCCACTGCGCGCACCGGCACCCCGTGGCGCTGCGCATCCTGCACCAGTTGTGACGGGCTGTAAAAACCCAGCGGCTGGGAGTTGAGCATGGCCGCCAGGAAACACACTGGTTCATGGTGCTTGAGCCAGCAGCTCACGTACACCAGCAGCGCAAAGCTGGCTGCATGGCTCTCGGGGAACCCGTATTCGCCAAAGCCTTCGATCTGCTTGAAGATGCTCTCGGCGAACGCCTGCGTATACCCCCGCTCGACCATGCCGCTGACCATGCGGTCGTGAAACTTGTGCACGCCGCCCTTGCGTTTCCAGGCTGCCATGGAGCGGCGCAGGCTGTCGGACTCGCCGGCGGAGAACCCTGCCGCCAGCATCGCGATCTGCATCACCTGCTCCTGGAAAATCGGCACGCCCAGCGTGCGCTCGAGTGCCGCCCGCAGACCCTCGCCCGGATACTCGACCGGCTCCAGACCCTGGCGGCGCCTGAGGTACGGGTGCACCATGCCGCCCTGGATCGGACCGGGGCGCACGATCGCCACCTCGATCACCAGGTCGTAGAAACAACGCGGCAACAAGCGCGGCAACATGCTCATCTGGGCGCGGCTCTCGATCTGGAATACACCCACCGTGTCAGCGGCGCAGATCATGTCGTAGGTGGCAGGGTCCTCGGCCGGGATGTCCTGCATCTGGAAGGTGGTGCCGCGCTGCGCGCCGATCAGGTCCAGGCAGCGGCGGATCGCGCTGAGCATGCCTAAAGCGAGCACATCAACCTTGAGCAGCCCCATGGCGTCGAGGTCGTCCTTCTCCCACTGGATCACCGAGCGATCGGGCATGGCGGCGTTCTCCACGGGTACCAGACGCGTGAGCTTGCCCTGGGTCAAGACGAAGCCGCCGACATGCTGGCTCAGGTGGCGCGGATGGCCCATCAGTTGCTGCGTCAGATCCAGCCACTGCGCGATGCGCGGGTCGTCCGGGTCCATGCCGGCTGCGGCCACGCGCTCCTGCAACTGCTGCGCCAGCAGGCTGTGGCCGTCGAACCAGCGGTGCTCCCTGGCAAAGGCATCAATCAGGCTCTCGTCCAGACCAAGCGCCTTGCCAACGTCGCGGATCGCGCTCTTGGGCCGATAGGTCACCACCACACCGGTGATGGCGGCACGGTCGCGCCCGTATTTGGCGTAGATGTACTGGATCACCTCCTCGCGGCGCTGGTGTTCAAAGTCGACGTCGATGTCGGGCGGTTCGTTGCGCTCGCGGCTGATGAAACGTTCGAACAACATGCTCATGCGCGCGGGATCGACCTCGGTCACACCCAGGCAATAACACACGGCGGAATTGGCTGCCGAGCCGCGCCCCTGGCACAGGATGTGGCGCTCGCGTGCGAAACGCACGATGTCGTAGACGGTCAGGAAATACATCTCGTAGCGCAACTCGGCAATCAGGTCGAGCTCGTGCTCCACCTGCAGTTGTACGCCCGCCGGGATGCCCTGCGGGTAACGCTGGCTCATGCCCTCGTAAGTGAAGCGGCGCAGCGTCTCGGACGGCGTGAGGCCCGGCAACACGGTCTCCACCGGGTATTGGTATCGCAACTCGTCGAGGGAAAAGGTACAGCGCGAGGCGATGGTCAATGTGGCCTGCAGCAGCTCCGATGCGTAGATACCGGCCAGGCGCAGGCGCGCGCGCAGATGGGCCTCGGCATTGGGCTGCAGCTCGAAACCGCATTCGGCCACCGGTTTGCCCAGGCGCACCGCAGTGAGCACATCCTGCAGCGGCTTGCGCGAGCGCACATGCATGTGCACGTTACCAGCGGCCACCAGCGGCACACCGGTATGCGCGCTGGCTTGCTCAAGCTTGTGGGTCCACAGGTCGTCGTCCAGGCCATGCAGCAGCTCCAGCGCCAGCCAGAACCGCTCACCAAACAGCGCCTTGGCGTGCAGGCACGCCGCACACAGGGCCTCGAAGGTGATGGCGCGCGCGGGCGCCAGCAACACCTCGCAATGCTGCAACGAGGCCAGGCCACTGCCCTGCCACGACACCTCGTACGCGCCCTTGGCCGCCTTGCCCCGCGCCGCCGTGATGAACTCGCACAGGTTGCCCCAACCCTGCAGGTTGTGCGAGAGCACCACCAGCGTGACCGCCAGGCTGCCAGCCGCGCCCGTTACCCGGAACTCGGCCCCCAGCAGCAGCTTGAGCCCCGACTCCTTGGCCTGTGTATGCGCACGCACCACCCCGGCCACCGAACATTCGTCCGTGATCGCCAGTGCGCTGTAACCCAGCGCCGCCGCGCGCGCCACCAGCTCTTCCGGCAGCGAGGCACCGCGCTGGAAGCTGAAGCTGGACAGGCAATGCAGCTCGGCGTAAGCGGGCAACGGGGTCCACATGGTGTTCACCCATACAGCCCATGCAAATACCAATGCCCCGCCACCTGCTGCGCATCCGCCGCCTGGCTGACCAACAGGCGCTCACGGTAAATCCACAACAGGCCGGCTTGCTCGCTGCGCGCCAGGAAATAGTCGCGCAACGTGGCCGCGTGGTGTCCGGTTGCGCCGCTACCCCACCAGGCGGCCTCCAGCCGCTGCGGACCCACCAGCAGGGTCAATGGTCCCTGGTACAGCGGGCGGTCCTGGCGCACGGCCAGCTTGAGCGGGGTGGCCAGTAGCCAGGTCGGGTAGAACTCAGCCCAGGCCGGAGTGGCACCGGCCGCCCCTCCCCTGGGCTTGCGCTTTTTGCCGGCAGCCGCCGCGTTGTCCGGCGGATGAACGGCAGACGCTGTCAGCCAGGACTGCATCTGTTCGGGCCGGTGGTCGGCACGCGGCAGCGCCCGCAACACCTGCTCCGGCCCCAGGCGCGCGGCCAGGCGTTCCAGCAACTGGTGCAGGCTGTCGCCAGCGCGCAGTTCATCCGGCAGCAGGCTCGCACTCTCACCAGGCAGCTGCGCCGTCTCGATGGAGCGCATGCGCAGGGACAGCACCGGTGCGGGCAAGGTGATACGACCCAGATGCTCGCCGAGCAGCCGCTGCAGGTGTTGCATATCCAGCGTGGCTTCGGCCGTGCGCAGCAGCAGTTGGCCGTGGCTGGCGGTATTGCGCCGCGCATCCATCTGCCAGCCCAGTTCCAGCGCCAGGATGCCCTGCCGGCGCGCACGCAACCAAGCCTGCAACTGGCCCAGCAAACGGCGCGCGGCAAACAGCAGGGCCGGTGCCGCCTCGACCTGGGCCGACAGTTCCAGTGGCATGTCGAACACCTCGGGCAACAGCAACCAGGGGTAGACCTCGGGCTTGAGACCGTAGGCCCGGTCGAGTGCATCGAGCAAGGGCGCACCAAAACGCCGCGCGACGCCGCCGCGCGGCAAGGCGCGCAAATCGCCCCACAGGCGGCAACCGATGCGCTCCAGCGTGGGCAGGTGAGGCTGCGCCTCAGCCAGCGTGGCCAATGGCAGCCGGTCGGGCGCGCTAGTGTGCTCGGTACCCGTCTGCAGCAAGGCCAGCGCGATCAGGGATGTGGATGCCTGAGCATGGCGGATTTGCGCCAGCGGTTTGTCCGCCGCCATGATATGGGCCAGCAGCAACTCGCGTCCGCCAAACAGGCGTTCGCTGGCCGACACCTCCAGCAGCACCGCCGGCCCGGCTTGCGCCACCCTGGGCGTGAACTGCAACGCCCACCAGCCCAGAGCGGCCGTTGCGTCGGCCGGGGCCAGCGCTGCACTGCCGAACGGCTCTGGCGCATTGCCCGGCGCATCCCCGGCCACTACTGCATCAGGCAGTGCCTGCAAGGCTATCCAATACATGGTGCGCTGCCTCCTGGGGCATGGGGGGCGCCGACTGCGGCCAATCGGCTACCGCTGCCGGCCTGCGGCTGGTGCGGCCGCGCGCCAGCAGGGCCGACAGGCGGCCCGAACGTGCCGGCATGACAAGGGGTTGCGTGCAGGGCGGGCCACGCCGCTTGAGCAGTTCCAGACGCAAGGCGTCGGAATCCGGCTGCGCCGCCACGAGCAGGCGCAGGACCGCTGGTGAAGACTCGGCCTGCGCGGATGCAGGACGCATTACGAACAGCAGCTTGGCATGTTCACTGGCCGCCATCTGCAGGCGGCGCAACTGGTCGGCCCGGGCCTGCGGCAACCAGGCCAGCACGGCGGCCACTTCAGCGCAACGCAAAGCCTGCTCGCTGGCCCACATGCGGCTGGCCGGCGTCACTGCGGTGATCCACAACAGCCGCTCACAGGCCAGCCCCTGGGCCGCAAGACCAGGCACAAACGGCATGTGCGGCGGCCCCACCAGCAGCACCGGTCCGGCGCGTGCGCGCGCGAGCGCCGGCAGCAGCAAACGCCATTCGTTCTGGCCGCTTTGCGCCTGCAGGATTTCCACCAACGCGCCGACCGGCCAGCCACCACCCGGCAACTGGGCATCCAGCGCGGCATGGCCGGTGGCCAGCACCGCCGCCGACGCACGCGCCAGTTCGTCGGCACGCCAGACGGCGGCATTCGCATCAAAGGCGAGGACAAGGGGCAACGACGCCATGGTTCAGGACACGCGAAAATAAACCTGGAGACCGCAGCTGGACGCGCCCGAGTGGGCTGCGATGGGTTGCGCTGGCAAGGCTGAGCGCTGCGGCTCCAAGTGTGCCCGCGCACACTTGGACAGCGCGAAGAAGGCAAGCCTCTGGCTTGACTGCGGCCTGCAAGGCGAGCGCTGCGGCTCCA
>JAJAZK010000317.1 GCA_026785765.1 Rhodoferax sp.
GTTTTTGCTCGCGCAACAGCCGCGCGATACCGCAATATCCTTCGCGCAAGAGTAATGCGTCCCACTGCGCCTTACCCATAAAGCGGGCTTCGAGCTCAGCCGCCGCCTTATCGCCAAGGGACTTGCGAACCAGGTCAATATTGGCCTGGTACTTGAGGACGTCGCGTTTGCATGGATCGACGACCGGTACCGGTGCCGCCATGGTTGCGGAATTGCCCTGCGCCACCACGAAGCCATGGAACAGAAGCGCTGCGCCCACCAAGGCACTGGCTGAAACACAGGTTATCGGCATCTTCGCTACGCTCCTGCAACTGCTGCTGGTTTACGCGCACCTGCGGCATCGCGCGGATGCAGTTGCATCCGCAGGCCAACGGGCGCCATCGTGAACGACAGGTGTTCGCGGGGCGAACCGCCGTGCGCAACGCCAATCTGCCCGATGTCGAAGTTTCTGAACAACATGGCCACCACCAGTTTCATCTCCAGCATCGCCAGGAAGCGCCCCGGGCACACCCGCGGACCAGCGCCAAACGGCATGGAAACGCGTTTGGCTGCGCTCGCTGCGCGGTTTCCCTGACCCCAGTCCAGCCAGCGCTGCGGCTCAAACTGTAGCGCCTGATCAAAATAAGCCTGATTCAGGGTGTCGTGTCGCATTACACACCAGACCATGGTCCGGGCGGGCACCCGGACATCTGCGACTTGGGTGTCGCGCAGTGCCTGGACCACGTTTAACGGGCCAACCGGTTTAAGGCGCATGGTTTCATGGATGCAGGCTTCGACGAATTCGAGCTGGTCCAACTGTTCCAGTGACACTCCCGCGCTCACATCCGACGGCGCGCAGCAGCGATCCACCTCGTCGCGAACCAGGGCCAAGGCCAGCGGGTTGTCGTGCAGAAGGTGCAGCAACCAGGCCAGGGTGTTGGCAGTCGTATCTTCGCCGGCCAACAGCATCGTGAGCACATTGCCCGCCACATCGGCGTCGTCCATGCCGCTGCCTGGCTGGTCGGCCGCGTTGATCATCGCCTCCAGCAGGTTGGACGGGCGCTCCAGCAATGCGGGTTCGGCGTGCAAGCGGCGCCGGGCGTCTGCGACAAATCCCTGAACCGCGAGGTTGACGGCACGCACATCGGCTTGCAGCCGGTGATCGGCCGGTAGCCGGACGTGGCGCCAATACGGAAACGGCGCCAGCATGCGGCGCGCCACCGCCGGGAAAATCTTGTCCAGGTGGCGCTGGATGACGTCCTCGTCCGATTGCAGCGTGTTGGTATCGCGGCCAAAGGCCAGTCCGGAGATGGCATCCACGGTAAAACGCATCAGGTCGGCCTGCAAGTCGATCTCGGCCCCCGACTGCGCGGCCTGTTGCCAACGCGAACACAGGCGACCCGCTACCCGCTGTAACGCCGGAAAATAGGCGCGTACGTGAGCCGGGTCGAAGCCGGCCATGACCATGCGGCGCTGCCTGCGCCATGCCTCGCCATTGGCACCAAAGACACCCGATGCCAGGCCCATCTCACGCCAGATGATCTCCAGACGGGGCGGTCGGCGAAATCCGTCTGGACGATCGCGCAGGATGGTGGCAATTGCGGCGTGGTCCGCCACCACCAGGAAGCGGGTCGGCCCCAATTTGATCTGAAACAGGCTCCCATACTGCTGTGCCCACTGTTCGACCGTCAGATGAACCCGGGACCGGTCCAGCTGCAGCAGATT
Organism: Rhodoferax sp.; assembly: GCA_026785765.1. GTDB lineage: Bacteria > Pseudomonadota > Gammaproteobacteria > Burkholderiales > Burkholderiaceae_C > CAISIP01. The sequence continues at coordinate 1,705 of JAJAZK010000317.1, forward strand.
GCCAACGAACGGCCAGCCGCGCGGGCCTGGCAAATGCTTCAGTTCGCGCGTCGAGCCAGGCGCAACGGCAACTTGCACGGCATCGGGCGCCGCTGTAACACTTTGCATCCGCCCGGGGCGCCCTGGCGCTTCGATGCCGCGCATTGCCAAGTCCAACGCGGCGATCCGAGCCGCGCCGTCCGCAGTCTTGCTGATTCGAGCTGTTGGACTAATTGGGGTCAATGGAATTTGCTTTCGTTAATGAAGCGTCAAATGGTCGCTGCGGCCAAGACGCGAAATCGTGGCGTGCGGCCATGCGCACGAGATGGGATGCACCAACAGGGATCGGACCACGCCAGGGCACTCGCCTGTGGCGGGGCAGCAGATTCTATGCCGACGCGGTTGCAGAGATCTGCGATATGCAAGTTCCGCCAAAGACGAATTAGGTCAAGTCCACGTTCGCGACAGCACACGCCTGACCAATACCTTGAACGCGCAGGCATTGGTTGAATCGCGCTGATCCTCGCCTCCGACACGAACTTGGCACATAATATTCATTATTCATCCATTAAAATCAATAACTTACCCGATTTAGTTAACTTGACTTCTTAGGATTTACCCGATAACCTGTCGGTGATGCAAATCAAGAACTTGTGCGTATTGCCATCGCTTTTACTTAGCACCACCTTGGTGTTCTCGGCGCCACCGCTAGCCACGGCCGATGAAATGGGCCGATTCCTGGCAGACAAAGGTCTATTGGGTCAACTTGGTGAGCAGCTCGGGCAGGTCGGCCAAACAGTAACCGAGAAAGCATCAGAACTGGTTATCAACGCCATGGGGTTTCTGGGGGTACCGTACCGGCTTGGAGGAAATTCTCTGGAGACCGGTTTCGACTGCAGTGGATTTGTGCGCGCCATGTACCAGCAGACGGTAGGTCTGCTACTTCCGCGCAGCGCTGACCAGCAAGCGGCCGCCACCAAGACCATCGACAAAAGCGAACTCAAACCCGGCGATCTCGTGTTTTTCAATACCATGCGGCGTGCATTTAGCCATGTTGGAATCTACGTTGGCGACAACAAGTTCATTCACTCGCCAAAACCAGGGGCCGAGGTGCGGGTGGAAGACATGCGCATCGGTTACTGGCAAACCCGCTTCAATGGAGCGCGGCGAGTCGAGCAGATGGCAGCCAATCCCTGATCAAGTGTTGCGCGCCTTCTTGCGCGCCTGATGTGCCACGTAACGGGCGGCACGGACCACGTTCAGTACCGCCCGCACGCCCACTTCAGGCCGATCCAGGTGCACATTATGGCCACTATCGTCACAAACTTTGAGACGACCCAGCACCGACATCTTGGCCAGACTGCGCTGACTCGCTTCCCATACCTTACCCAGGCCGCCAGGCCATTTGGCGGCAACGTTGCTTTGAGTCACAACAATTAGCGGCACCGGCGGAAACTGGCCGGCGCGGCGCGTCTGCTTTTGAGTCAACGGTGCAGCCAGTAATTCCGCCCGCGCTGTTGCAGACAAACCACGCAGCAGGACATCTGGCGGGTCGTAGAACATCCTGGGAATGCCCAGTTGCCGGCAGCGTTGGGTGAATTCGGAATGCCGGGCGTCAACCAGAACCACTCCGGCCACTTCGTCGGGATACGTCTTGGCGAACAGTTTCATGTACGTGCCGCCAAGCGAATGCCCAACTAGCACATACGGGGGTGGCAGCTTTTCGGCTTGCAGCATATTGCGCAGCTCGTGCACCACCTGCAATCCGTCACGTCCAACGGCGGAAGCTTCACTTTGCCCGTAACCAGCCCGATCGTAGGCGACGCACCGCGTCACGCCACTGACCGGGCCAAAAACCGCCGACCAGATGCGCTTCCCGTGTCCCAGACCAGCCTCGAAAACCACGGTCGGGCCCCCATGTCCGGCAATGGCAACGGACCGCACACCCATGTCAGTCTGACTGAAACGTGAGTGGGGCAAGGCGTCGGCCTCTACCGGATTGGTGCGAAACAAGCGCCGCAGCAGCAAACGCACGGGTGATGTGGCAGCAAACGGTTTGCCGGGCGCCTTGCGCCGCCGCTTGCGCACCAGCACATCAGCCGGAGCGGCTACGGAAGAACCGCGCGCAACCGCCTTAGTCGCCAAGAGCAGTGCCTCGCTTGATCGCCGACCTGCTGTCAGTCAAGTTTGATTCCAAGGTGCACCGCCAGCTTGATCCAGACCGGCACATCGGTTTCCCGAACGCGCTGCGTCTGCTCCAGATTTTTTGGTTCGTTGGGAATGGCAAAGGTCTCGCGCAGTTTCGCTGCGCGTTCTTGGGCGATTGGTAAAACCCCGTCACCCCGATCGGTCGTACACCAAGTGTCTGTACCGTTGCAAACACCTGGTAGCTGCCAATCGCGATATGCACTTGTCCGCACGCCAGGTCAACCCACATGGGCGCCTCTGCGCGGTAATGCACCGAGACAATATTGGTGCCGTCAGACCGGTTGGTCTGGTCGGCCACCATATGCGGACAGGAGCCGGGTGGGAACGTAACAACGATGCAGATTGTTTTTGATGGCCACTTGGCACTCTGCGCCAACACAGCCGGGCAAATCGAAGCTGCGCCGAGCGTTGCGGCGCCAAGCACAACACGGCGGCGGTTCGAAGCAGGAAACGGCATAGGAGACTCCAGGTACATAGGCACACAGACAGGCAGTCTAGCAGCCGGTCGCTGGGCCGGGCTCGGCGCAGCGAGTTATTGATCGCGGTAGGAGAGGCGCCAGGCCTTACTTCCGCGCTGGTGGCACGTCCGTGCAGGAACCGTGCGCGATCTCGGCGGCCATTCCGATACTTTCGCCCAACGTGGGGTGCGGATGGATCGTCTTGCCGATATCGATGGCATCGGCCCCCATTTCGATGGCCAGGGCTACCTCGCCAATCATGTCCCCGGCATGGGTGCCGACCATGCCGCCACCCAGGATCCTGCCGTGACCATGCGCCTCGTCGGAATCGTCGAAAAGCAGCTTGGTGACCCCTTCGTCGCGGCCATTGGCGATCGCCCGGCCGGAGGCCGCCCACGGGAATAGGCCCTTCTTGACCTTGATGCCTTGAGCCTTGGCCTGATCCTCGGTCAAACCGACCCAGGCGACCTCGGGGTCGGTGTATGCGACGTTTGGAATGGCGCGGGCGTTGAACGCGGCACTCGCGAGCTCCTTGTTTCCCAAAAGCTCGCCGGCGATCACCTCGGCCGCAACATGTGCTTCATGCACCGCCTTGTGCGCCAGCATGGGCTGACCAACGATGTCGCCGATGGCAAAGATATGTGGCGCGTTGGTGCGCATCTGAATGTCCACGCTGATGAAGCCACGATCCGTGACCGCAACTCCCGCGCGTTCGGCCGCAATCTTCTTGCCGTTTGGAGAGCGCCCAACGGCCTGCAGAACCAGGTCGTACACCTGGGGTTCGGGCGCAGCGCCACCCTCCTCGACTGCAGCAAACGTGACCTCGATGCCTTCGGCGAGGGCGCGCGCGCCAACCGCCTTTGTCTTGAGCATGATGTTGTCAAAACGCCTGGCGTTCATCTTCTGCCAGATCCTGACCAGGTCGCGGTCGGCACCCTGCATCAACCCGTCGAGCATTTCCACCACATCCAGGCGAGTACCCAGGGTACTGTAGACGGTGCCCATTTCCAGGCCGATGATGCCGCCACCCAGGATCAGCATGCGTTTGGGCACTTCTTTCAAGGCCAGTGCTCCGGTGCTGTCGACCACACGCGGATCATCCGGCATGAACGGAAGGCGCACCGCCTGGGAGCCAGCCGCAATGACACAACTCTTGAAGGCAATCACCTTTATGGCTCCGCTTTTCTCTTGCGCGCTGCCGCTGGTTTCGTCGACCTGCAGATGGTGGGCTCCAATGAATGCTCAGCACCCGCGCACCACGGTGACCTTGCGCATCTTGGCCATCGCCGTCAGGCCACCAGTCAATTTGCCAATGACCTTTTCCTTGTGGCCGCGCAACTTCTCGATGTTCACGGCTGGCGCACCAAAATCAACGCCAATTGCCGCCATGTGAGTCACCTCGTCCATCACTGCTGCCACATGCAGTAGCGCCTTGGAGGGGATGCAGCCGACGTTCAGGCACACTCCGCCCAGGGTCGCGTAGCGTTCGACCAACACCACCTTGAGTCCGAGGTCGGCGGCGCGAAAAGCCGCCGAGTATCCGCCGGGTCCCGCACCCAGGACCAGCAGGTCGCATTCGATATCCACCGCGCCGGCGCAGGTCGCCGCAGCGGGTGGCCCAACTGCGGGTATGGCGGCACGCGCGGCAGCGCTGGCCAGCGCTGGTACCTCCGGCACTGGTACCTCCGGCGCTGGTACCGCCGACGGTGGCGCGGCAGTCGGCGCCGACGAGTCGAGGCTTGCAACGTCCAGCAGCAGGACCACCGAACCCTGCTTGACCTTGTCGCCGACCTTGACAAGCAACTCTTTGACGACACCGCCATCGGAGGACGGAATCTCCATCGACGCCTTGTCGCTCTCGACCGTAATCAGCGACTGTTCGGCTGCGATGGTATCGCCAGGCCGGACCATCAGTTCGATCACGGTGACCTCTGCAAAATCGCCGATGTCCGGCACCTTGACTTCTAAAACTGCCATGAATCCCTACCTTCTTTGCCGGATAGACTGGTTCGACCGACCGAGGCCATACAGCCTCCGCACGGTGCGTCGCGGGGCTGCCTGCATTACAACAATACGCGCCGAAAGTCGCCCAGGATCTGGCCGAGGTAAACATTGAAACGCGCGGCGGCTGCCCCGTCGATGACGCGGTGGTCCCAACTCAGCGACAGCGGCAACATCAGGCGCGGCACAAAAGCCTTGCCGTCCCATACCGGTTCGGTGGTGGAGCGGCAGACACCCAGAATGGCCACTTCGGGCGCGTTGATGATGGGCGTGAAGTAGCGCCCGCCGATACCGCCGAGCGAGGAAATCGTGAAGCAGGCGCCAGACATGTCGGTCGGGCCGAGTTTGCCGTCGCGCGCCTTTTTTGCCAGGTCGCCCATCTCCTGCGAAATCTGGATCACGCCTTTCTTGTCCGCATCCTTGACCACTGGCACCATCAATCCGTTGGGTGTATCGGCGGCAAATCCGATGTGGTAGTACTGCTTGAGCACCAGTTGCTCGCCGTCCAGCGATGCGTTGAACTCCGGGAACTTGCGCAATGCCGCGACCGCGGCCTTGATCAGAAAGGCCAGCATGGTTACCTTGATGCCGCTTTTCTCATTCTCCCGGTTGGTCGACACCCGGAACGCCTCCAGCTCCGTGATATCGGCATCGTCATGGTTGGTGACATGGGGAATCATCACCCAGTTGCGGTGCAGGTTGGCCGCAGTGATCTTCTTGATGCGCGCCATGTCGCGCCGCTCGATCGGACCGAACTTGGAAAAATCCACCTTGGGCCAGGGAATCAGGCCCAAACCAGCCCCATCCGTCGCCGCTGCAACCTCGTTCGCCGCAGCTTTTTCCTTGGACGCCGCTGCCTGGGTTTGTACCCCACCCGCCATCACGGAACGGGTAAAGGCCTGCACGTCAGTTTCCGTGATGCGGCCCTTTGGGCCGCTGCCCTTGAGTTCCGCCAGCGGGACACCTAGTTCACGGGCAAACTTGCGCACCGACGGGGATGCGTGTGGCAAGCCGCCTGTTGGCACCAGGGCGGGCTCGTGTGCTGGCATGGTGTGCGCCGACCCCGCCACTGCGGCGGGCAGTACCGCGGCTGGCGCCGCCACGGCTGCCGGCAACACCGCAGCCGGCACCGCCACCGCAGCGGCAACTGTGGTGCCAGCGGCTGGTGGCAGCGTGTCCCACCCGACAGGACCATCAAGCACCACCATTAAATCCCCGACATTGATCTTGTCCCCTAGCTTGACGTGCAACTCACGCACCAAGCCGGGTGCGCTCGACGGAATCTCCATCGACGCCTTATCCGACTCCACCGTGATCAGCGACTGCTCCAGTTTGACCTGGTCGCCCGGTTTGACCATCACCTCAATGACGCTCACGTCCTTGAAGTCGCCGATATCGGGTACCCTGACTTGAATTGTTCCGGTGCCGGGGGAACCGGCACTCGCGCCAACCGGGACCCTCGCGTCAGCGGCGCCAGCAGGCACAGCGACAGCAGCAGCAGGCAGTGCGGTCGCCGCAGCGGACGCGGGCGCAATCGCCGGCACCGCATCCGCAACGTCGAGCACCGCCACCAAGGAGCCCTGCTTGACCTTGTCTCCAAGTTTGCACGAGACCGAGTGAACCACTCCGGCGCGGCTCGAGGGGATCTCCATCGACGCCTTGTCAGACTCGACCGTGATCAGCGACTGCTCGGCGGCGACACTGTCTCCGGGCTTGACCAGCAGTTCGATCACCGTCACCTCGTCAAGGTCCCCAATGTCGGGTACGTGCACTTCCATCAACGCCATCTTCTTGTCTCCTGATTCACCGCCAATTGTCGTGACAAGCCGCAAACCAAACGCCACGATCCTGAACGCACCGCAGGCAGCTGACTATGCGACCAGAGGATTGACCTTTTCCGTATCGATTCCGTAACGTTTGATCGCCTCGACGACCTTGACCACGGGCAGTGCGCCCTCCTCGCTCAAGGCTTTGAGGGAGGCCAGGACAATGTAGTGGCGATTGACTTCGAAATGCGCACGCAACTTGCCGCGAAAGTCGCTGCGGCCGAAGCCGTCGGTACCCAATACCTTGTAAACCCGGCCCTTGGGGACAAATGGCCGGATCTGTTCTGCGAAGGCTTTCATGTAATCGGTGGACGCAATCACCGGGCCCGTGCTGCCGGCCAACTGCTGGCCCACGAACGACACGCGTTCGGCGTCGCCAGGATGCAGCAGGTTGTGACGCTCGCAATCCTGCCCCTCGCGCGCCAATTCGTTGAAACTCGGGCAGCTCCACACATCAGACGCCACACCCCAGTCCGCCTGCAGCAGTTCCTGCGCCGCCAGCGCCTCGCGCAGGATGGTTCCCGAGCCAAGCAGCTGGACCCGCAGGTCGCCCGCCGCCGTGGCCGCAGAACACAGGTACATGCCCTTGATGATCTGCTCTTCGGTGCCGCTCTTCAAGCCGGGCATGGCGTAGTTCTCGTTGAGCAAGGTCAGGTAGTAATAGACGTTGTCCTGCTTTTCCACCATGCGTTTGAGCCCGTGGTGCAGGATCACTCCAACCTCGTGCGCGAAACTGGGGTCATAACTCACGCAGTTGGGAATCGTGCCGGCCAGAATGTGGCTGTGGCCATCCTCATGCTGCAAGCCTTCGCCGTTGAGTGTGGTGCGCCCGGACGTGCCGCCGAGCAGGAATCCCCTGGCCTGCATGTCCCCGGCCGCCCAGGCCAAGTCCCCGACGCGCTGGAAGCCGAACATGGAGTAGTACACATAGAACGGCACCATGATGCGGTTGTTTGTACTGTATGACGTCGCCGCGGCAATCCAGCTACTCATGCCGCCCGCTTCGTTGATGCCTTCCTGCAGGATCTGGCCCTGTTTGTCCTCTTTGTAGTACATGACCTGGTCCTTGTCGACTGGGGTGTACTGCTGGCCCTGCGGGTTATAGATGCCTATTTGCCGGAACAAACCCCCCATTCCGAAGGTGCGCGCTTCATCGACCAGGATCGGAACCACACGCGGGCCGAGCGCCTTGTCGCGCAACAAGGTGGTCAAAAACCGTACATAGGCCTGTGTGGTCGAAATCTCCCGCCCGGGTGGGGTCGCCTCCAGCACCGACATGAAGGTTTCCAGCGATGGGATGGTGAATTGCTCGTCGCACCTGACACGCCGATGCGGCAGATAACCGCCCAGAGCCTTGCGCCGTTCATGCAAATAGCGCATCTCCGGTGTGTCGTCGGCCGGCTTGTAGAACGGGAGATCGGCGATTTGGCTGTCAGGAATGGGAATATTGAAACGGTCGCGAAACGCCTTGATGTCCTCGTCGGCCAGCTTCTTGGTCTGGTGCACGTTGTTCTTGCCCTCGCCGATCTTGCCCATGCCAAAACCCTTGACAGTCTTGATCAGCAGCACAGTCGGCTGGTCCTTGTGCTTGGCGGCGGCTGCAAAAGCTGCGTAAACCTTCTGCGAGTCATGGCCGCCGCGGCGCAGCTCCCAGATATCGTTGTCGCTCATCTTGGCAACCATCTCCAGCGTACGCGGATCCTTGCCGAAAAAGTGCTTGCGTACGTAGGCACCGTCATTGGCCTTGAAGGCCTGGTAGTCACCATCAAGCGTGTCCAGCATGATCTTGCGCAGGGCGCCATCCTTGTCGCGCGCCAGCAACGGGTCCCAATTACTGCCCCATATCAGCTTGATCACGTTCCAGCCGGAGCCGCGAAATTCACCTTCGAGCTCCTGAATGATCTTGCCGTTGCCGCGCACCGGCCCATCGAGTCGCTGCAAATTGCAGTTGATGACGAAGATCAGGTTGTCGAGTCCCTCGCGCGCTGCCAAACCAATAGCGCCCATGCTTTCCACCTCGTCCATCTCGCCGTCACCACAAAACACCCAGACTTTGCGGTTCTCGGTGTTGCAGATGCCGCGCGCATGCAGATACTTCAGGAAACGCGCCTGATAGATCGCCATCAACGGCCCCAAGCCCATGGACACCGTGGGGAACTGCCAGAACTCCGGCATCAGCTTCGGATGCGGGTAACTCGAAAGCCCGCGACCATCGACTTCCTGGCGGAAATTGAGCAACTGCTCCTCAGTCAGTCGCCCCTCCAGGTAGGCCCGGGCATATACACCGGGCGAGACATGCCCCTGGATGTAGACGCAGTCGCCACCATGGGTTTCACTCTCGGCGTGCCAGAAGTGGTTGAAACCGGCGCCAAACAGATTTGCCAGTGACGCAAAGGAGCCGATATGGCCACCCAGGTCGCCGCCGTCGACCGGGTGATGGCGGTTCGCCTTGACTACCATCGCCATCGCATTCCAGCGCATGTAGGCGCGCAAACGCCCTTCAATTTCAAGGTTCCCGGGACAACGCTCTTCCTGGTCCGGCTCCAGCGTATTGACATAGGCTGTATTGGCCGAGAACGGCATATCGATGCTGCTCTGGCGTGCGTGCTCCAGCAATTGTTCGAGCAAAAAGTGGGCGCGTTGCGGCCCCTCACTCTGGATCACAGCAGTCAGTGCATCCATCCATTCCCGAGTCTCCTGGGAGTCCTCGTCATTGGCCGAACTGCCGAACAGATTCTGGGGAACTGCTGCCATGCCTGTCTCCTGGTTGCGCGCGTGCTTGTTAATGTATGGCAATTATTCCACGGTTTGTCCTATGTTTCAAATAATGCATCGTCATTGCATATTATGAAATATTAAGGCGGGCCGCCGCAACCGCACTGCCAGCAAAAGACCGCGCTATCCGCCATCTGGTGCTGCCTGAAAGGCATCTCCCCTACACTCGCGCCATGTCAGCCCCTCACACCCTCGGCGCGCAAACCGGTTTGGCAACCGCCGAACGCGTGCGGCGCTGGTGGTGGCGCCTGAACCCCCAACGCCAGGACCGTTTTGCGGTACTGGCACCACTGGCGGCGGTGTTGTTGTTCCTCGCCGCCATCGTTGCCTCCTTTGGCTACCTGCGCCTCGAGGAAATCGACCGCGAACATGAGGCCGTGCGGCGCGATGTGGAATACACGCAGCAACGGTTGCGGCTGCGGCTGTTGGAGCGCCAGGAGCAACTGATGCGCATCGCGCGCGACATTTCCAACCAGGATCTGGAGGAGGATGAATTCCACCAACGCTCTGAAACCCTGGTCAATCAGTATCCCGAACTCGAACGGGTCAGCTGGATCGATGAGCGCCGCCGTGTCAAGGCGAGTTTTGCCATGGCCAGCCTGCAGCCCAACCAACGCCTGTCCCTGCCCGAGACTCTGAAGCAGGCGGATACCCAGAATATCTTCAATCTGGCGCGTGAAACGCAGCAACCGGTCTACTCGCAGCGCGCGGCGTCCGCCGGCAGTGCACCATTTCTGCAGTTGCATGTTCCGCTATCAAACAGCAAGGGGCGTTTCGTCGGTATCGTGTTGGGAGAATATTCGCTCGATGCCCTGTACCGTTACGGCGTGCCCTCCGAGGTATCGGCGCGCTACGCAGTGTCCCTGCTCGACGACAAGGGTATTCGGCTGGCCGGTACAACCGTCGCCGCGCGCAATCCGGCCACCAGCCTGTTGCCCTGGGTCAACCCGATCAACGAATACGACCTGCCGGTATCCCCGGTCGGCAACGGCCTGATCCTGAAAGCCCAGGCCTATCGCACGTCGCTCGGTGTGATCGGCAGCGGCCTGTTCTGGCTGGTGGGCATGCTCAGCTTCATGACCGCATGGATGCTGATCGCCAATTGGCGCCATACACGTCGGCGCCAGCAGGCGCAACAGGCCCTGGTTTCGGAAACCAACTTTCGCCGGGCCATGGAAAACTCCATGCCCACTGGCATGCGTGCCATGGATCTGCAGGGCCGCATCACGTATGTGAATGCAGCTTTCTGCCAGATGACGGGCTGGAGCGAATCCGAACTGGTAGGCCGTACGGCTCCGTTTCCCTATTGGCCCGACACCGACCACGAAACATTGACCCACGTACTGGCCGACGAGTTGGCCGGCAAGAGCACGCCTGGCGGCGTCCAGATGCGTGTCAAGCGACCCGACAGAAGCCTGTTTGATGCGCGCCTGTATGTGTCACCGTTGATCGACGCGCGCGGCACCCAGACCGGCTGGATGACATCGATGACCGACATCACCGAGCCAAACCGCATCCGCGAACAACTGTCGTCCTCGTTCGAGCGTTTCACCACGGTACTCGAGGCACTCGACGCCTCCATCTCCGTGGCGCCGCTTGGCAGCGACGAAATGCTGTTTGCAAACAAGCTGTACCGCCTTTGGTTCGGCGTCGAAGCCAACGGCCATCTGAAGCTGGTTGCACAGGCCGGCATGCCGAGTCAGCCCATCAACGACGAGTCGGGTGACCAGGTCGATTCGTTCGCGGGAATGCCAACCAATGTGTTGCCCGACGCGGAGTCGGAAAATGCCGAGGTCTACGTCAGCGAACTCGGACTGTGGCTGGAAGTCCGTTCACGGTATCTCAGCTGGGTCGACGGGAGGCTGGCGCAAATGGTGATTGCGACCGACATTACTTCGCGTCGGCTGGCTGAACAGCAGGCTTCTGCCCAGGCCGAACGGGCGCAAAACGCGAGTCGCCTGATCACCATGGGCGAGATGGCGTCGAGTGTGGCGCACGAGCTCAACCAGCCGTTGACGGCCATCAACAACTACTGCAACGGCATGGTTTCGCGTATCCGCAGTCAGCAGATCACAGAACAGGACCTTCTCGGTGCCCTGGAGAAAACGGCACGCCAGGCGCAGCGCGCGGGGCAGATCATCCAGCGTATCCGTTCGTTCGTGAAACGCAGTGAACCCAATCGCACCTGGTCGCTGGTGTCCGACATGATTGACGAGGCGGTAGAACTGGCAGACATCGAACTGCGCCGGCGCAATGTGCGGCTCAGCCGCGACGTGCCAGCACGCGTGCCACTGTTGCTGGTGGACCCGATCCTGATCGAACAGGTTCTTATCATTCTGCTGAAGAACGCCGCTGAGGCAGTGGACACCGCGCAGCGGGCCACCTCGATGCGGCGCGCCGAACTGCGCGTGTTTCCGACGCAGGTTGAAGGCGCTGACGTGGTGGAGTTTTCGGTGCAGGATTCGGGAAATGGCCTGGCGCCGGAAGTGCTCGAGCGGCTGTACGAAGCCTTCTACTCGACCAAGATCGATGGCATGGGCATCGGTCTGAACCTTTGCCGCTCGATTGTCGAGTCCCACCAGGGTCGGATGCGGGCGGAGAACATTTACAATGGTGTCGAATTGACCGGATGCCGTTTTTCCTTCTGGCTGCCTGTCGGCGATGCCGCCAGCATCGGTACCGCACAGGCGCAAACGCAACTCAAAACCCCAGGATAGCTGCATGAGTCTGATTCCAAAAAAGGGAACTGTTTACGTCGTAGACGATGACGAAGCGGTACGCGACTCCCTCCAGTGGTTGCTGGAGGGCAAAGACTACCGGGTGCGCTGCTTCGACTCGGCTGAATCGTTTCTGAGCCGCTATGACGCCCGTGAGGTGGCCTGCCTGATTGTCGATATCCGAATGGGCGGCATGACCGGCCTCGATTTGCAGAACCGGCTGCTGGAACACCACTCGCCGCTGCCCATTGTCTTCATCACCGGCCACGGAGACGTGCCGATGGCGGTAGACACGATGAAAAAGGGAGCGATGGACTTTATCCAGAAGCCGTTCAACGAAGAGCAACTGGTCGGTCTGGTCGAACGCATGCTCGAACACGCCAAGGGTTCGTTTGCCGAGCACCAGTTGGCCGTAAACCGGGACGCGCTGTTATCCAAGCTGACCTTGCGTGAATCGCAGGTTCTGGAACGCATTGTTGCCGGGCGGCTGAACAAGCAGATCGCGGACGACCTTGGCATCAGCATCAAGACCGTGGAAGCGCATCGCGCCAACATCATGGAAAAGCTCAACGCCAACACCGTTGCGGACCTGCTGAAAATTGCCCTTGGACAAAACGCCAGCAGGGCCTGAGCCGTTCTGGCCGACGCTCGCGCAACTCTGCAAGCGCTTTCCCGGAATATGGACTTGACCACAATGACCCAGCCAGCGGTCGCCCAGATCATTGACGGCAATGCATTGTCACACCGACTCCGCGCTGAAATTGCCCAGCGCACGGCTGCGCTGGCATCGCGCGCGGTGCGACCAGGATTGGCCGTAATTCTGGTTGGCGACGACCCGGCCAGCCAGGTCTATGTGCGCAACAAGGTCAAGGGTTGCCACGATGCAGGCATGGTGTCGGTGCTCGAAAAGTACGACTCCAACCTGGCGCAGGCGGCTCTGCTGGATCGCATCGAGGCCTTGAACTGCGACCCGCGTATCCATGGCATTTTGGTGCAAATGCCGCTGCCCAAACACATTGACCCGCACAAAGTCATAGAAACCATTGCAGCGAGCAAGGATGTGGACGGCTATTCGACGCTGAGTGCGGGCGAGTTGCTGACAGGAGCGCCCGGCTTCAACCCCTGCACGCCCTATGGCTGCATGAAGCTGATCGCGTCGACTGGTGTTGCGCTGCGTGGTAAACACGCGGTGGTGATCGGGCGCAGCAATACGGTGGGCAAACCGATGGCGCTGATGTTGCTGCGCGAGAACGCCACCGTCACCATCTGCCACAGCGCCACCGCGAATCTGAAATTTCACACGCTGCAAGCCGACGTCGTGGTCGCCGCCGTTGGTCGGCGCAACACGCTCACTGCCGACATGGTCAAACCTGGCGCAATCGTCATCGATGTCGGCATGAACCGCACGGACGCAGGCAAGCTGTGTGGTGACGTGGACTTTGCCGCAGTTCAGGCGGTTGCCGGCTTCATCACGCCAGTGCCAGGCGGGGTCGGCCCAATGACGATCACCATGCTGCTGGCCAATACGCTGGAATCGGCCGAACGCATGACACGCCAGCTTGACGCAGCGCCTCATGGCCCCACCTGAAGCACCATGCTCATAATGACTCCCTCCGTACCGACAACAACTTCTTCCAATCCCCTGCTGGGCAACAGTCCCCTGCCGTCCTTTGACCAGATCAGGCCGGAGCATGTAGAGCCGGCTGTGCGCGAACTTCTCGGGTTATGCAACCAGGCCCTGGAAACCGCCACGGCGATGGACTTCCCGGCCAACTGGAACCACATCAGCACGGTACTGGATACCGCCACCGAGCGGCTCGGCTGCGCCTGGGGTGCGGTGAGCCATCTGAACAGCGTGTGTGACTCACCCGAATTGCGTGCGGCGTACAACACGAGCCTGCCGGTGGTGACGGAGTTCTGGACGCGACTGGGTTCGGACGAGCGCCTGTACGCGAAATACAAGGCGATTGACCCAGCGACCCTGAACGCCGAGCAAGCTCAGGCGCACAAGAACGCGATGCGTGACTTCGTCCTCGGCGGAGCGGAACTCACCGGCGCGGCGAAGGCGCGGTTTGCGGCGATCCAGGAACGCCAGGCCGAGTTGTCGCAGAAGTTCAGTGAAAACGCCCTCGACGCAACCGACAAATTTGACCTGGTTGTCAACGCCGTGGCCATGGGCGGTGTTCCGCCCGACGTGCAGCAGGCGACGCGGGTCGCCGCGCAGGCGGCCGGTCTGGATGGGCACCGGCTTTCCTTGAAGTTGCCCTGTTATTTGCCGGTGATGCAGTTTGCCAATGACCGGGAACTGCGCCAGACCATGTACCGCGCCTATGCGACACGGGCGTCCGACCAGGCCAGCCCGGAGCTGGCCCAGTTTGACAATTCCGCCTTGATGCGCGAAATACTGGCGCTACGCAAAGAGGAGGCGATCCTGCTTGGATTTGAGAATTTCGGTGAACTCTCAGTTGCCCCCAAGATGGCAGAGTCGCCAGCAACGGTGATCGCGTTTTTGCGCGATCTGGCGGGCCGGGCGCGTCCCTATGCCGAGCAGGACATTGCCGACCTGCGCGAATTCGCGCGGCAGCACCTGCAGTTGCCCGAACTGCAGGCTTGGGACATACCCTACGTTGGCGAAAAACTCAAGGAAAAGCGTTTTGCCTTCAGTGAACAGGAGATTAAACAGTACTTCACCTTTCCGAAAGTGCTGGATGGTCTGTTCAAGATTGCCGAAACGCTATTCGAGGTGGTGATCACGAAAGACAACGCCGCAGTCTGGGAACCCGGTGTCAGCTTCTACCGGATTGAAAGGCCGACAGCCGACACGGAGTCTGGTGAACACCTTGCCCTGGTTGGCCAGTTTTACCTGGACCCGACGGCCCGCAGCGGCAAACGCGGCGGCGCCTGGATGGACGATGTGCGCTCGCGCTGGCTGCGCCCCGATACCGGGCACACGCAGACTCCGGTGGCACATCTGGTCTGCAACTTCGCCGGACCGGTAGCAGTCGACGGACTGGAGCGACCCGCTTTGTTAACGCACGACGATGTCATCACCTTGTTTCACGAGTTTGGCCACGGCCTGCACCATTTGCTTACCCGGGTGAATGAGCGTCAGGTATCAGGCATCAGTGGTGTCGAATGGGACGCCGTTGAGTTGCCGAGCCAGTTCATGGAGAATTTTTGCTGGGAGTGGGACGTGCTGCGCCATATGACCTGCCACGTGCAAAGCGGTGAAAGCCTGCCGCGCGCCTTGTTCGACAAGATGTTGGCCGCGAAGAACTTCCAGAGTGGCCTTCAGACCTTGCGCCAGCTCGAGTTTTCACTGTTTGACATGCTGTTGCACACCAGTCACGATGCGCAAGATGACATTCTGGCGTTGCAAAAACAGGTTCGAGACGAGGTCGCCGTGGTGCAGCCTCCCGCGTGGAGCCGCAATGCCCATACATTCAGTCACATCTTTGCCGGTGGTTACGCTGCCGGGTACTATAGTTACAAGTGGGCTGAGGTGCTGAGTGCCGACGCATACGCAGCTTTTGAGGAAAGTTCACTCAAGAATGGCCAGCCGGATCGCGAGACGGGTAGAAAATATCGCCAGGAGATTCTGGAGGCCGGGGGCAGTCGTCCGGCGCTCGACTCGTTCAAGGCGTTCAGAGGTCGGCCACCAGAGCTTGACGCGTTGCTGCGCCACCAGGGGATGGCCAGTAGCGCCCGCACCACATGAAGGGAGTCAACGCATGCGACAGATGACCATTGGGTTCAAGATCCTGGCGCTCGGTTGTCTATTGATGGCCGGGTCTGCGCAGCTTGCTGCGCAAACGATTTACCGCATCGTTGGCGCAGACGGAAAGGTAACGTTCTCCGACAAGCCGCCGCCCGACGCCACAAAGGCGACCGCCACCAGTGCGAGTGGCAGACCGATCGGAAGTACAGAGGTCGCGCTACCCTTTGAGTTGCGCCAGGTCGTGGCCCGTTACCCGGTGACGCTGTATTCGGCTGCTTCCTGTGTGCCATGCAACGCAGGCCGAATGCTGTTGCAAAGTCGTGGAGTGCCTTTTGTCGAACATGGCATATCGACACCTGACGACAGCGAAGCGTTGCAACGCATCAGCGGCGAACTCTCACTTCCGTTTCTGACCGTCGGCGGGCAGAAGATCAAGGGGTTTTCCGAGGCCGAGTGGACACAGTTTCTGAATGCGGCGAACTACCCTCAAACATCGGTTTTGCCAGCAAATTACCGCAATCCGCCCGCCAAGCCACTGGTCGCGGTGCAAAAGCCTCCAGCCGCGAAAACCGAGGACGACGCCCAAGCCCGCAACGACGACAAAAACGCAGAGGGTCGACCGGCAGCGGCTCCCCCCGCGGCAGCGACTGCCAACCCTTCGGGCATTCGTTTTTGACGATTGCCCAGCACGCGCTCAACCGTAACGGATTGTCTTGACGCCGTTTTCGGTCCCTACCAGGCAAACGGCTGCCTTCTGGAAGGCGAACACTCCAACAGTCACCACGCCGGGCCACTGGCTGACCATGGACTCAAACTCCAGCGGACGGGTGATCTGCAGGCCGCGCACGTCGATCAGGTGCTGGCCATTGTCCGTCACCAGAGGCTGACCGTTCTGCAAACGGACCGAGGGGTAGCCGCCGAGCTCGCGAAACTGCAACATGATGCGCTCGCTGGCCATCGGGATCACTTCCACCGGCAAGGGAAAACTCCCCAGTGTCTGCACCAGTTTCGACTGATCGGCGATGCACACAAACAGATCCGCTTGGGCCGCCACGATCTTCTCCCGGGTGAGAGCTGCACCGCCACCCTTGACCATATAGCCATGCGGGTCTATCTCGTCGGCCCCGTCCACGTAAAGCGGCACCCTGAGCACCTCGTTGCAGCTCAATACGGGGATGCCAGCCGAGCGCAGCCTCTCGCTGGTTGCATCGGAACTCGATATCGCACCCTGGACCAGTCCCTTGTTCGCCGCCAAAGCGTCGATGAACCTGTTGACCGTCGAGCCGGTCCCTACTCCCACGATATCGCCCGCGTGGATGTACTGCAAGGCGGCCTGACCGACCATGGTTTTGAGTTCGTCTTGGGACAACATTGCGCGTGACGGCCGAAGGACTGGGGATTTGGGACAATTGGAATTGACCAACGAATTATCCAATGCCACTTCTACCTTACGGGCTGGCCCGGCCATTTCTCTTTGGCCTGGACGCAGAAACCGCACACGACATTACTTTGCATGCACTGGCCCTGACCCAGGCAACACCGCTGCGCTTTGCATACTCCAGCACGCTTGTGGACGACCCGGTACGCATCGCGGGCCTGGTGTTCCCGAATCGAGTCGGGCTGGCCGCCGGCCTGGACAAGAATGCGCGCTGTATCGACGCCTTGGGCGCCATGGGATTCGGATTCGTCGAAGTCGGCACCGTGACCCCCAAGGCCCAACCGGGCAATCCAAAACCACGCATGTTCCGCATTCCGCAAGCGCGTGCCCTGATTAACCGGCTTGGCTTCAACAACGACGGGCTGGATGCGTTCGTGGCCAACGTGCAGCGCGCCTCGTTCCGCCAGCGGGGGCGGCTGCTGGGCCTCAACATCGGCAAGAACGCTACGACTCCGATCGAACAGGCAGCAGATGACTACGTGTCGTGCCTGGATGCGGTGTACCCGCACGCCGACTACGTGACCGTGAATATCTCCAGCCCGAACACGCGCAACCTGCGCGAGTTGCAAAACGATGCCATGCTGGATCACTTGCTGGCAAAGCTGTCGACACGCCGACGCGTCTTGCAGCGCCGCCATGGCCGCGCTGTTCCACTGTTCATCAAGATTGCGCCGGACCTGGAAGACGGCCAGGTTGCGCAGATCGCTGAATTGCTGCTGCGCCACGGCATGAACGGTGTGGTGGCGACCAACACCACGACGCGCCGCGACGCGGTCAAGGGGATGGCGCACGGCGCTGAAGCCGGAGGCCTCTCCGGTGCGCCGGTTCTGGCGCAAAGCAACCGCACGATTGCGCGGCTGCGCACAGCGCTGGGCCCTGACTTCCCTATTATTGGCGTGGGCGGGATCCTGAGTGCGCAGGACGCAGTCAGCAAAATCGAGGCCGGCGCGGATCTGGTGCAAATCTATACCGGACTGATTTACCAGGGCCCGGTCCTCGTACAACAGGCCGCACGCGCCGTGCGTGACCAATGCCGGACGAAAGCGGCCGACCCTTTCAAAGGCGGCAAGCTTCCGGCTTGATCAGACTTCGCAGCGATCAGCCACGTAGGCTGCCAGTGCGAGCGCACTGGTCAGGCCAGGTGACTCAATGCCAAACAGGTTGACCAACCCGGCAACACCATGCTGGCCAGGCCCCTGAATCAGGAAGTCGCGTGCCGGCTCGCCCGGGGCCTGGATCTTTGGGCGGATACCCGCGTACGCCGGTTGCAGCGCGCCGTCCGCAAGTCCCGGCCAGTACTTGCGGATCTCGGCGTAAAACGCGTCGGCCCGGGAGCCGTCCACCGACAGATCGTCCGCCGACTCGACCCATTGCACGTCGGGTCCGAAACGCGCTTGCCCGGCCAGGTCCACCGTCAAGTGGACCCCAAGTCCGGCCGCTTCAGGCACTGGATACACCAGCCTTTGACAGGGGGAGCGGCCGACCAGCCCAAAATAGCTGCCTTTGGCAAAATAGGCTTGCGGCACATGCTGCGGCGATAGGCCGGAGAAACGGCGTGCCAAGGCCGGCGCAGCCAGGCCTGCCGAATTCACCACCGTTCGCGCACGTAGCTGCGTTCCATCCGCAGTCTCAAGCACGATCGCACCGGGCACACAACGTGCGTTGGCAAGTGCCGAGGCAAACGCCAGCATGCCACCGGCACTTTCCAGATCAGCCCGCAGCGACAGCATCAAGGCATGGCTGTCGACGATCCCGGAGCTCGGTGAATACAGAGCGGCGATGCACGACAGGACCGGCTCCATTGCGGCGACCTCCTGGCCGCTCAGCCGCTGCAAGTTGGTAACGCCATTGCGGATGGCGTCTTGCCGGATGCCTTCGAGCTGCGCGAGCTGCGCCGTGCTGGTGGCGACGATCAACTTTCCACATGGCCGACATCCAATGTGGCGTTCGCGGCAGTAGGCATAGAGCAAGTCGCGTCCTGCGACGCACAACACAGCCTTGAGTGAACCTTCAGGGTAATAGATGCCGGCGTGGACGACTTCACTATTGCGCGAACTGGTTCCCGTGCCGATGGCGGTTGCAGCCTCCAGCACGATTACCTCCCGACCGCGCAACGCCAGTTCACGGGCTACCGCAAGGCCAATGACACCGGCACCCACCACCACACAATCCACACTGTCCATCGCGTTTTTCCGACCCGCCAAATCCGTCACTTCAGCTGGACTGAGCCTGATACCGTCACCACCACAGTTGACCGTCCGGCCTCGATCGGCACCGGCGCATCGGCGCTCGCCACTCTGGCCTCCATCGCCAGCATCCTGGGTCGGGGCGACACGCCCTGGTCGTTGGCGTTCACCGACACCTCCTTCAGGCTATATCCGGAAAATCCAAAACTATTGGCGATATCAGCGGCACGGGACTTGAAGCGCTCAATGGCCGCCGCCTGTACCTCGGTTTCGGTCTTGGCGCGCTGCTCCCGGCTCAGGCCAAAACTTACGCCTCCGATAGTGAGCGTCTGAATCTTCCCGGCCGCCGCGCTGATGCGGGCAAAGTCGCGCCCTTCCAGCAAGAGCTCTGCGCCACCCTGCCAACCGCTGATTTTTCCATCCCGCCCGTACCGCGGATAAAGACTGAAATTACCGGTGCGCACATCCAACTGGCCCGGCATGGCGGTTTTGCGGGCTTCTACCAGGGCGGCATCCAGGGCCAGCTTCAACTGGTTTTGTACGGTACCTGCATCCAGCCCTTCGCGCGTCGTATTCATTGCCAGGCTGAGCAAATCCTGCTGCACTTCGGCGGTCGCGCTGGCGGATAACTGAACTACGTTTTGTGGTGCCAGCGGTGCTGCTGGCTGCGCCTGCACCGCCATGGCGACAAATGAGACGAGCAAAGCCATCGCAGGGCCAAAACGGAGGAACAAGACGCTACCCCTTGATGAACGGAAGTGTCTGGGAAGTGCCATGCAACAAGGTCAGGCCCAGCATCAATCCTGGTGCAGGGAGGATAGGCAACAGACTCATGGATGCATGCGCCGGTTTTCGATTTGTTCCTGGCGCAGCTGCTGGCGCATCTCTGCGCGTTCACGCGGTGTCAATCGCCTCGGGGCGTTGCCAGTTGGATCGGCGCCCTGCGAATTCTCGTTGGCTGCGGCATCGGCGACCCGCAACGGCCGCGCAGCAATGCGCAATTCACCGCGCAGCTGTTGCCGGTCCAACTGCCGGTCCCCTGCCGACAGCGGCTCATTGCCAGGCTGCGCCACTGAATTGGTGGCACACCATAACAGCGCTGACAGGAGGATTTTTTGCACCATGAGGCGAGAATAACTCCAAGCATGGCCCGTCCGTGGACAAACTGGGCCAAGACCACCGAACTGCAGACTGTGGATTTGTAACAGTGTGTCAAGTGCACCGGCAATCGGCATCGGGTAGACGTTGGCAGCGCTCAAAATCGGGCTTGTTACAAATCAACAGGGAGTGTCATGAATCAAGTCCACAGCCGCAGTGATCGAATCCTGATTGTCGACGACGACCAACGCATCCGCGACCTGCTGCGCCGTTATCTGACGCAGGAAGGATTTGAAGTGTTCCAGGCCGAAGACGGCAAGGCACTGAACCGAATTCTGCTGCGCGACAGCGTAGACCTGATCGTGCTGGACCTGATGTTGCCTGGCGAGGACGGTCTCGCAATCTGCCGACGCCTGCGCGCCGCGAACGACCGCACGCCCATCATCATGCTGACTGCCAAAGTTGAGGATGTGGACCGCATTGTGGGCCTCGAGGTGGGCGCCGACGACTACTTGGGAAAGCCCTTCAACCCGCGCGAATTGCTGGCCCGTATCAACGCCGTTTTGCGCCGCCGCCCGGTATCGGAACCGCCTGGCGCTCCCTCCAGTGAGAACGAGGTGGTTCAGTTCGGACCATACCGGTTCGATCTCGGAACCCGTAGCCTGCACAAGGCTGGCGAAGAGCTGGCTCTGACGACTGGTGAGTTTGCGATGCTCAAGGCCCTGGTTCGCCATCCGCGCCAGCCGTTGTCGCGCGAAAAGCTGGCGCAGATGGCGCGCGGCCGCGAGTTTGAGCCGTTTGATCGCAGTCTGGACGTACAGATATCGCGGTTGCGCAAGATGCTGGAGAGTGATGCCAGCGCACCACGCTATATCCAGACCGTGTGGGGTGTGGGTTACGTCTTTGTACCGGACGGCAGCGCCTGAGAGTGTGAGAGGCAATCCCATGCGCCCGCGTAAGCCCCCAAAACAGTTGCACCTAGGCGCAAAGCGAAACCGGGGTGGTGCCCCGGTGAGCATTTGCAACAACGGGTGGCGCTGTTTTGGGGACTTACCCGAAGGGCCGGGGTACCCAAGGGCCCTGAGCCGCGTTGCAGCGCTTGCCCGGACGCGAGTCCGGGCGGTGCGCCGCGCCTTGCCCAGAGCCCTTGGCCACCCCGGCGCGGGCGCATGGGATTGCCTCTCACACTCTGAGCGCGGTAGGCGCTGATTTGCCACCAATGGAAAGCAGCCCGATTCCGCTGGACGTCGAGGCGCCGCCTGAGCGCTCGGGCGCAACGGCGCGGCTGAGTCTGTTCTGGCGCACGTTCTTCCTGCTCGCGGTGTTGCTGCTATTCAGTATCCTGGCCTGGCTGCAAACCCTGCGTGTGTTTGAACTCGAGCCGCGCGTCGTGCAATCGGCACGCCAGATCGCGTCGCTGGTAAACCTGAGCCGGGCCGCCCTTGTCCACGCCGACTCGATCGCCCGCGTCCCATTGATCAAAACCATGAGCGAGCAGGAAGGCGTGCGCATCGTGCCGCGCGAACCAGACGATCGCTTTGTGGTGTCTAGCGCAGACCGCCTGTCACAGGGGATGTCGGGCGAGCTGAAAAGCCGACTCGGCCAGGACACGATTCTCGCGACCAGTGTGAACGACGAACCTGGCCTGTGGGTTGGCTTTACGATCGATGGCGACGGCTACTGGATGTTGACCGACCGCTCGCGCCTGGACCCGCCAGCGGGTACGGCATGGATCATCTGGCTGGTGGTGGCCACCGCGCTGTCGCTGGCAGGTGCCGCGTTGCTTGCAGGCTTGATCAACCGGCCACTGCAAGACCTGTCCGTAGCGGCGGCCAGAGTGCGCGAAGGCAATTTTGCCGCCAGTGTATTGAGTGAATCCAGTGCGGGACCGGAAATTCGGGCCGTGAACATGGAGTTCAACCGGATGGCGCGGCAACTGGCGCGCGTGGAGCAGGACCGCGCCATCATGCTGGCTGGAATTTCACACGATTTGCGTACCCCGCTGGCGCGGCTGCGCCTGGAGGCAGAACTCAGCGTCGCTGACACGCAGGCGCGTGACCTCATGGCCGCCGATATCGAACAGGTGAACGCGATCATCACCAAATTCATGGACTACGCACGCCCCGATCAGGTGCAGTTGCACGCGGTCCGCCTGGCTGACGTGGTCGCTCGCCAGGTTGGCGTGTTGCAGCACCGGTATGACATGCGCTTCCACGTCGAGGTACCAATGGACCTTCTGGTGCAGGCGGACGACGTCGAGCTGGGCCGGGTGATCGCGAACCTGCTGGAGAATGCCGCCCGCTACGGCAAGACCGCTGCGTCCGGTGTGGCCGAGATCGACATCCGGGCCAGCGCACATGCACCATGGGCGCTGATCGAGGTACGTGACCATGGCAGTGGCGCCGACCCGCAGGCCCTGGAGCATTTGACCAAGGCGTTCTTCCGTGGTGACGTGGCACGCACTTCTGCGACCGGCGCCGGACTCGGGTTGGCAATCGTCGAGAAGAACGTGCAACGCATGGGAGGTGTTATCCAGCTGCGAAATCGGGCTTCGGGTGGCCTTGCCGCAAGAATCCAGTTGCGTCTGGCCTGATCTCGCCACCGCGGCGCGGCAAAGCCGTTTACCGCGTGAGCAGTACGATCGCGCGCGCCTCGATTGCCAGCCCCTCACCCACCGGTCCCAGATTCTCCGCCGTCTTGGCCTTGACGTTGATCTGTTCAATCGAAACCGCCAGCGTACTGGCGATGGCCTGGCGCATTGAATCTATCCAGGGTCGCAACCGGGGCGCCTGGGCAATGACGGTGCTATCGACATTGCCGATCTTGAAACCCGCCACTCGCACGCGGCGCGCGGCTTCGGCGAGCAATCCACGTGAGTCGGCACCCTTGAACCGGGCATCCGTGTCAGGGAAGTGCGCGCCAATGTCGCCCAGTGCGGCTGCACCCAACAAGGCATCCGTAATGGCATGCAGCAGGACGTCGGCGTCCGAGTGACCCAACAGACCAAGCTCGAACGGAATCGTCACGCCGCCAATGACGAGCGGTCGGCCCGCTACCAACCGATGCAGGTCCCAGCCTTCACCGATGCGCAGGATTGGCAGCACGCTGCCAGGGTCAGGGGTAGTCATAGTCTGACTCCAGTGGTTGATGCCAGGCGCGCTGCAGCAACAGCGCTTGCGCCAGCAACAGGTCCTGCGCATAGGTCACCTTGAAGTTGTCGGCGCTGCCGACGACCAGCAGCGGCGCCAGGCCGATCGCCTCCATCGCCGACGCCTCGTCGGTTGCCGAACTGCCAGCGCGCAGCAGGGCGTCCTGCAGCGGTCCGATGCGGAACATCTGCGGTGTTTGCGCCAACCAATGCAAGGCGCGGTCGGGTGACTGCAGAACCCGCCCGTCGCGGGCAAGCTTTAGCGTGTCGGAAACCGGGTGCGCCAGCAGACCACCCACCGCATCGCCGAGGCAGGCGTCGATCAGGCGGTCAATAGTCTCGACTGTCACCAGGCAGCGCGCTGCATCGTGTACCAGCACCCAGTCCGCGCGCGCGGCCCCGCCGCCCTGCAACGCCTGCAAACCGTTGCCGACCGATTCGGCGCGGCTGACGCCGCCGCACGACACACAACTCCAGGGTTGGCCGTCGGCCGGAGCAAAAGCTTTCAAAAAAAGATCGTCGCGCGACAGCACTACCAGGGTGTGGCAAACGCGCGAAACCGCAACCATTGCCGCAATCGTGTGCAGCACCAGCGGTTGTCCGGCGATCATCCGGTATTGCTTGGGTCGGCCGGAACCGGCCCTGGAACCAGCGCCAGCGCAGGGAATCAACGCCCAGATGCGTGCCGTCGGTCCGCCGCCGTTGTCTGGGCTTTCGTTGGCTGTGCGTTTTGGTGGTGCGGACAATTGCGTGCCTGACGGCGGCATGGAAGGAAGCCCATTCTAAAATCAGGACACGCCCCCTCCCCGATTCCGGTTGAGGGGCATTTGCACGACCATGCAATCTACCTCACCTGTGTGCCCCCTGCTTCATGGATTTACCCAAGCTTTCAATCGGGAAACGATTCACATTGATGCGCCCGTCAGGGTCTGCCGATGCAATGCTGCTGGCGCAACTAGGCCAGCGCGACAAGGCGGCACAACGGTTGACCGCGGTCGTCTGCGCCGATGCCGGCGATGCACAACGGCTGCTGGAAGAAATCGTGTTCTTTGCGCCGGAGCTGCGTTGCACGCTGTTCCCGGATTGGGAGACGCTGCCATACGACACGTTTTCACCGCACCAGGACCTGATCAGTGAACGCCTGGCCACGCTGTGGCGAATTTCGCAGCGCGACAAGGAGAGCGGCGCCGATCTGGTGCTGATTCCAGCGACAACGGCCTTGTACCGCTTGGCGCCGCCGGCTTTCCTGGCTGCATACACCTTCCATTTCAAGGTTCACCAGAAGCTCGATGAAACCCGCTTGCGCGCACAGCTCACGCTGGCCGGCTATAGCCACGTGAGCCAGGTCGTCAGTCCCGGTGAATACGCGGTGCGGGGCAGCCTGATCGACCTGTTTCCCATGGGTTCGGCGGTACCGTACCGGGTCGATCTTTTTGACGACGAAATCGACAGCATCCGTACGTTCGATCCGGATACGCAACGCAGCCTGTACCCGGTGCCGAAAGCGCGTTTGCTGCCGGGCCGTGAGTTCCCGATGGACGACGCTGCGCGCACGCGCTTTCGCAGCCGCTGGCGCGAACTGCTTGAAGGTGACCCGACCAAGAGCCGTATCTACAAAGACATGGGCGCTGGCGTCGCCTCGGCCGGCATCGAATACTACCTTCCGCTGTTTTTTGACGCGACCGCGACAGTTTTCGACTACCTGGGCGCGGATGTCACACTGGTGTTGCACGGCGACCTGGACCAGGCGTTTGACCATTTCTGGCAGGACACCAAGGAGCGCTTTCGCCTGGTTCAGGGAGACCCGGAACGCCCGGTGTTACCGCCGCCTTCGCTGTTCCTCGCCGCAGACCATTTTTTCGCCCATGCCAACAGCTATGCGCAGCTGGCACTGCGCCGTCCTGCGCCGTCAGCCGAGTCGGCAGCAAACCAGCAGAACCAGTGGGCGGCACTACCGAGCCTGACGGTCGTGCGCAGTGCCGAGGATCCGCTGGCCAGTCTCAAGCGGCATCTCGCCACAACGCAGCAGCGCGTGCTGATCCTTGCCGAAAGCGACGGACGGCGCGAGAGTCTGCTCGACTTCTTGCGCGCCAGCGGACTCGAACCAGTGCGATTCGAGAGCCTGCTGGGCTTTCTGGCGAGTGACGAAAAGTTCGGTTTGGCAGCGGCCGCCCTGATGAACGGCTTCTCTGCACTCGAACTCGGCGTCGACTTTGTTACCGAGACCGAGCTGTTCGCCGCCGGCCCGATCACCCGGCGCCAGCGCAAGCAGGAGCAGGTCAGCGACGTCGAGGCGTTGATCAAGGATCTGAGTGAA
>JAJAZK010000318.1 GCA_026785765.1 Rhodoferax sp.
GACCGAAGGTTTCGTTGACGTACAACCACTTGCCGCTGATGTCGACAAGGCATTCGTTGGTGTAGCCTAACCCGTCGGCCACGATGCGCGCGCCGTTGGCGTCGACCATGACGATGAAGCCATCGTCGCAACTGCGCCGGTATCCCAGATCGCGCGGTGCCAGACGCGTGCTGACCGTGATCCAGAAACGGGCGGCCGCGTCTTCAACGACAAAGTTGGTGGGCGGCAGGTCCACGCCGTCCGTTTGCAAGAGGAATGGCGTGGTGGTGCCGTCGCGCTGCAGCCGGAAGACGCCCCCGCGTGTGGTGCCCAGATGGGTCAGCAGAAAGGAGCCGTCCCGCAGCAAGGCGATTCCGTTGGGCTTGAGCACCTCACCGTCCTGCTCCCGCGCGGCGTACAGGCGCGACTCGCCGTTTGGCAGAGTGTGCGCGACCCCACCGCGCCAATCGGCTGAGTAAACATGGCCTTTGGCGGTTGTTAGTACACACTCCGGCCGGTGTAGGCCGCTACCGGTCCAGTGCGCCTGCGCCAGCGCTGCGTTTCCAGCCAGAGGCGTGACGGTTGAGGCAGGGGCTGTGTACATCGCAAAATGAGTTAATGAATCAATGAATTAGTTAATGTATACGCTACATCATTCATAGATGATAAGGGTTTTCCCTACCCCAATGCCTCTTCAGAGACAATTCGCGCTGAACGATGTCTCCACTTGTCGCCGCTGCCATTGAGGCGCGGCGCCTGAAACGCCACCGAAAGCGATTACCCACATGACAACCTCCAGCACCATGCCCGCCGCCTATATTCCGCACGGTGGTGGCCCGGCCTTTTTCATGCACGACGGCATGGCCGACATGTTCCGTCCCATGGGCGAATTCCTGGCGAGGTTCAGCGCGCTGCTACCTGCCAAACCGAGCGCGATCCTGATCGTTACCGCGCATTGGGAAGAGTCGGCGGTCACCGTCACAGGCGGCACCAATCCTGCCTTGGTATATGACTATTACGGTTTCCCCAAGGAAACCTATTCCCTGACCTACCCCGCGCCTGGCTCACCGGAACTGGCGGCCAAGGTTGCCGCCTTGCTGCAGCAGGCGCAGATCGCAGTGGAGGTTGATCCGGCCCATGGTTGGGACCACGGCGTCTTCATCCCGCTCAAGGTGATGTACCCGCAGGCCGACATTCCGGTGGTGGCGATGTCGCTCAAGGCTGGTTTGGACCCTGAGTTTCACGTGGCCGTCGGCGAATCCCTGCGTCCACTGCGCGACGAAGGCATGCTGATCGTCGGCAGCGGCATGAGTTACCACAACCTGCGCCAGCTCGGCAATGGCCCGGCAGCGGCGCAGTTCGACCACTGGCTGGACGATGCCCTGCACGGGGACGCTGCGCACCGGAAGACGCAGCTCGCCCTATGGTCCACCGCACCCGCGGGCCGGCTGTCGCACCCGCGTGAAGAGCATCTGTTGCCGCTGATGGTGGCGTCCGGCGCCGGCAGCGATGCGCCGGGCCGCAAGTTGTGGAGAGGGTTGGTTGGGCCTACGGCGGTGGCGGCTTGGGCGTTTGATTGAGGCCGGGGAGGGGGATGAGAATCGGTTGCTAAATGTTTCTGAAAAAGCTACGATCGTAGCCTTGAAAGAAACGATATTCTCCGTCTCCGAGTTATTGTTCCCGTTGCAATACCGGGGAAAGGCGCTCGCATTGCTGTTGTTGCAGCCGCAGCGGAAACTGCATGTGCGTGAGATCGCGCGCCTGACGAACACCATAGCCGGCACGATGGGCAAGGAGCTTGGCCGCTTGCACAAATCGGGCTTGCTCCTGCAAGAGCGCGTTGGCAATCAGGTGCGATTCTTCGCCAATGAGGGCCATCCGGTGTATCCCGAACTGAGTGCCTTGCTTCGCAAGACGATTGGCTTGGCCGACGTGCTCAAGTTGTCCCTCAGCGCCGCTTCGGAGCGCATATCGGTCGCGTTTGTTTTCGGCTCAGTGGCGCGATCACAGGAGAGCGCTGGTAGTGATATCGATGTCATCTTCATTGGTGACGTGGAGTTTGGGGAGACAGTGAGCCTGTTGTATGAAGCGCAAACTGCCCTGCATCGTGAAATCAATCCGAAAGTCTTTTCACCCGCAGAATGGCGCGCCAAGCTCAAATCCAGGTCGCCTTTTCTGTTGGATGTGCTGTCAAAGCCAAAGTTGTTTTTGATCGGAACCCAGCGTGATCTCGACCAACTTGCTTAACCTGGTCCGGATTGGGCAACTCGACCAAGTGCCGTATTCGGCGGAGATGATCAAGCGCATGCTGGCATCCGCAAGACAGCGTTTGCATGATGCCGATCTCGTGCAGAACAGCCCTGAAACGCGATTTGATTGCGCCTACACCACGATCCGTACAGTCGCAGACATGGGCCTGCACCTCGAGGGGTTCAGGACGTCGACCAGCAAGCCGGGGCACCACCAGACGGCCATCCAATGCCTGGCGCACACCCTTGGTGTCGACGATGCAAGCGTGCGCATACTGGATGGCCTGCGCAAGCAACGCAATCTCGCTGATTACGATGGCGAACCGGTAACCGACGCAGCCTTGCAAGAGTGCCTGAACCAGGCGAAATCTCTTTTGCGACTGATTGAGAGGCAACTCACAAGCCGTCCGGCGCGCTAGCCGGGCCGATCCTGCGGCCACTGCGCCACGCCCGGCGTGATATCAACGTAGTCGCCTTTGTCGGCAGCGTAGATGTGGCAGGAGGTTTTCATGCCGGCGGTTGTATCGAGCGTGCCACTGCCTATTGACGTGGTGTCGGCGCCGTCGGGGCGCCAGAACAGGCTGGAGCCACAGTGCTGGCAAAACCCGCGCTGCGCAATTGCGGACGAGCGGAACCAGCGCAGGCCGCGGTCTTCCAGCAGATGCAGATCAGCAGTTTTGGCTTGGGTGGCAGACCAATAGTGCCCGCTGGTCTTGCGGCATTGGCTGCAGTGGCAGGCGATGCTGTCACGCAGCAGCCCATGTACCTCGTAACGCACGGCGCCACACAAACAGGAGCCCGTGTAAACCGCTGTCATGCGCAAAGCCGCTTCAGACGTTGGAATCCGGGAACGACGCCTTCCTGCGGTTCACGTAATCCAGGATGGCTTCGTCCACCGCCACATCCATCGGCGGCATTTCGTATTCGGCCAGGTTCTTTTTCCAGGTGGCGTTGGCGCGCTGCGCCAGGTCGCGCGCGCCTTCGGCTTCCCACTGCTCGTAACTGTTGTTGTCGGTGATCGGTGAGCGGTAGAACGCGGTTTCGAAGTTGGCCTGGGTGTGCGCGCATCCAAGGAAGTGTTTGCCCGGGCCGACCTCGCGTATGGCGTCCATTGCCTGCCCGTTTTCCGACATGTCCACGCCGGCCATCAGGGTGTGCATCATGCCGGCCTGGTCCGCGTCCATGATGAACTTTTCGTAGCCCATGGACAAGCCGCCTTCCAGCCAGCCGGCCGTGTGCAACACAAAGTTCACACCCGCGTGGCAGGTCGGCAGCAGGGTGTTGGCGGACTCGGACGCGGCCTGCGCATCGGCGATTTTGGAGCCACACAGGCCGCCGCCGGAACGGAACGGCACACCCATGCGCCGCGCCAGCGCCGCCATCACGTACAACACCAAAGCCGGCTCGGGCGTGCCGAAAGTGGGCGCGCCGGACTGCATGGAAATACTCGACGCAAAACTGCCCAGCACCACCGGCGCGCCGGGGTTGCAAAGTTGCACAAACGCCATACCGGCCAATGCCTCGGCGAGCGTCTGCGCACAGGTGCCGGCCACTGTGACGGGCGACATGGCGCCGGCCAGAATGAAGGGCGTGATGATGGTCGCCTGGTTGGCGCGCGCGTACACCTTGGCCGCACCGAGCATGGTCTCATCGAAGGTCATCGGCGAGTTGGCGTTGATCAGGTTGATGATGACGGTGCGCGGCCTGCCGGTCGCCGGGTCGACGTAGTCGTCGCCAAACAGGCGTTTGGCCATTTCGACCCTATCGCGGGCACGGTCCGGGTGCGTGACCGATCCCATGAAGGGCTTGTCGCTGTACTTCATGTGCGCGTAGACCATGTCGAAGTGGCGCTTGTTCACCGGCAGATCCACCGGTTCGCAAATCGTGCCGCCCGAGTGGTGCAGCGAATTCGCCATGTAGGTCAGCTTCACGAAATTCTGGAAATCCTGGATGGTGGCGTAACGCCGCCCCTTGTCCAGGTCGCGCACAAAGGGCGAACCATAGGCCGGCGCGAACACCGTGTTCTTGCCGCCGATGACCACGTTGTGCGCCGGGTTGCGCGCGTACTGGGTGAACTCGCGCGGCGCCGTGGCTTGCACGAGTTTGCGTGCCAGACCGCGCGGAAAGTGCACTCGCTCCCCTTTCACATCGCAGCCGGCGGCGCGAAACAGCTCCAGCGCCTCAGCGTCGTCGCGAAAATCGATACCGGTTTCTTCCAGAATCGTGTCAGCGTTGCGCTCGATGGTCTGCAGGCCCTCCTCGTCCAGCACTTCGTAGTACGGTATCTTGCGCGTGATGTAGGGTGCCGACTGCACGCTGCGGGCCGACCGTGCTGCGCGTTTGGCTTCGCGCCCGCCACCAGCTCGGCGGCCGCTGCGCGGGGCCTGGGTTTCTGCGGTTGCCAATGCGTCGTCCATGCGGGCTCTCCAAGTCGGGTTGCAGGGCGTGTTGCCCCAAGTCGCCAGAGTATGGGCAAGCCCCCCACTTTCAGATGGTCCGCAAGCGACGCGCGCTTACGTGCACACGCCAAGGCATTTGTCGCAAGCAGGCGACTGGCGATCATTTGCCCAGGCCCACGCACTGGCTGACGCTTACGCCGGCGGCCGTGTCGCTCCCGGGTGCTTGCATGTCGTGCTGTGGACACCCGGCGCGAGTCGGGTCTCGACAATCCCGAAGCAGTTGAATTAATTTGAATTGGATGCCCCCTTGAACTTGACGACTTTCGACCCCGAACTCGCCGCCGCCATGTCCGCGGAAGCGCAGCGCCAGCAGGACCATCTGGAACTGATCGCCTCCGAGAACTACACCAGTGTGTTGGTGATGCAAGCCCAGGGCAGTGTGCTCACCAACAAGTATGCTGAAGGGTATCCGGGCAAGCGCTATTACGGCGGCTGCGAATATGTGGACGTGGCCGAGACGCTGGCCATCGAGCGGGCGAAGAAGCTGTTCGGAGCGGCTTGGGCGAATGTGCAGCCGCATTCGGGCTCCAGCGCCAATATCTCGGTCTTCATGGCCTTGCTGCAACCGGGCGACACCATCCTGGGCATGAGTCTGGCGCATGGCGGTCATCTGACCCATGGCGCCAAGGTCAGTTTTTCTGGCAAGTTCTATCACGCCGAGCAATACGGCATCGACACTGAAACCGGTCTGATCGACTACGACGTACTCGAGGCACAGGCCATGGCAGTCAAACCGAAGATGATCATTGCGGGGTTCTCGGCGTACAGCCGCTTCCTCGACTTCGCGCGTTTCCGTGCCATTTGCGACAAGGTCGGCGCCTTGCTATTTGTCGACATGGCGCATGTGGCAGGACTCGTGGCCGCCGGTCTGTACCCGAACCCGGTGCCTTTTGCCTACGTGGTTCCCACCACCACGCACAAGACGCTGCGCGGGCCGCGCGGCTGTCTGATCCTGTGCCGTGCGAATCCCGAGATCGAGAAAAAGCTCAATTCCATGGTCTTCCCGGGCACTCAGGGTGGCCCGCTGATGCATGTGATTGCCGCCAAGGCGGTGGCGTTCCTGGAGGCGTTGCAGCCAGAGTTCCGGGTCTACCAGCAGCAGGTGATCGACAACGCGCGTGCCATGGCCACCGTGTTCACGGCGCGCGGCTACGACATCGTCTCGGGCGGAACCGACAACCACCTGATGCTGGTGAGCCTGATCGCCAAGGGGCTGACCGGCAAGGACGCCGATGCAGCGCTGGGGCGCGCCCACATCACCGTCAACAAGAACTCGGTTCCCAACGATCCGCAGTCGCCGTTTGTCACGAGCGGTATCCGGGTCGGTACCCCGGCCATCACCACACGCGGTTTTGGCGTCGCGCAGTGCCAGCAGGTTGCCAGCCTGGTGTGCGATGTACTAGACAATTTGGGTGATCCGGCGGTCGAAAAACAGGTGGCTGACAAGGTTGTGGCCCTGTGCCGCGGCTTTCCGGTCCCGGCGTGAAGCGTCCTTGCAACTCCAACCGGGGCACACCATGGCACTGAGCGTTTTCGACCTGTTCAAGATCGGCATCGGCCCCTCGTCGTCGCACACCGTGGGACCGATGAAGGCGGCTGCCATGTTTGCGCGCCGCCTGGCCAAACACGAATTGCTTACGCAGACTGCGCGTATCGAGGCCAGGTTGTACGGCTCACTGGGCGCCACCGGCAAAGGCCATGGCACGGACACTGCCATCATGCTGGGGCTGGAGGGATCCATGCCTGACAGCATCGATCCCGACAGCATCGAGGCACGTCTGAAACGCATTCGAAGTGAGGGCTCTGTGCTGGTCGAAGGTCGGCATCCGGTGCAGTTCAAGGAGCGCAGCGACATGTTGTTCCTGCGCCGCGAGACACTGCCGTTTCACACCAATGGCGTGCGCCTCACCGCGTTTGCCGCCGACGGCAATGTGCTGGAGGAGCGGCGTTATTTTTCGGTCGGTGGCGGTTTCGTGGTGTCGCAGGAAGAAGCCGACGCCAGCGCCGACCACCCGCGTCTGGTGGTGGATCCGACCGTGCTGGCGCATCCGTTCTCCAGCGGTGACGCACTGCTGGAGATCACCAAAGCGACTGGCCTGTCGATTGCCGGTGTCATGCGCGAGAACGAACACGCCTGGCGTACCGATGCCGAGGTGGATGCCGGCCTCGACACTATCTGGAACACCATGAAGGCCTGCGTCGAGCGCGGTTGCCGTACCGAAGGCCACCTGCCAGGCATGATGAAGGTCAAGCGGCGCGCGGCGGAACTGCACCGTAGCCTGAGCAGCCGCCCCGAGCAGGCGCTCAAAGACCAGTTGACCACGCTGGATTTCGTCAACCTGTACGCGATGGCGGTGAACGAGGAGAACGCCGCCGGTGGCCGTGTCGTAACGGCGCCCACCAATGGCGCGGCCGGCATCGTGCCCGCGGTGATGCTGTATTACGATCGCTTCGTGCCCGGAGCCAGCCAGGCCGGCATTCGCGATTTCCTGCTCACCGCCGGAGCGATTGGCCTGCTGTACAAGGAGAACGCGTCCATCAGCGGCGCCGAAGTCGGTTGCCAGGGCGAGGTTGGTGTGGCCTGTTCGATGGCCGCCGGCGCGCTGGCCGCAGTCATGGGTGGCACACCCGAGCAGGTGGAAAATGCCGCCGAGATCGGCATGGAGCACAACCTGGGCCTGACTTGCGACCCGGTCGGTGGCCGCGTGCAGATCCCCTGCATTGAGCGCAATGCCATGGGTTCGGTAAAGGCGCTCAACGCCTCGCGCATTGCGCTGCGCGGCGACGGCACCCACTATGTGTCGCTGGACCAGGTGATCAAGACTATGCGCGATACCGGACGCGACATGATGACCAAGTACAAGGAAACCAGCCGCGGCGGGCTGGCGGTAAATGTCATCGAGTGTTGAGCTGTTTGTGCATCGCGTGTATTCAGTTTTGATCGTCACCTTTGCTTGGACAGGGCGGCAACGGCGTGCGCAGGCCCGATGCGGCGCTTCACTGTGGCGGTCGGGGGCGGCGCCCGCCCCCACCCCTGGGGGGGGCGGGCATTCCGCGCGCGCAGATAAACAAAAAACCCCCCCCCACACAAAAACCAATAAAAC
>JAJAZK010000319.1 GCA_026785765.1 Rhodoferax sp.
CTCGGGAGTGGGTGTTCCGGTGGTGGCTGTGACGCTGCCGCAGGCCGCCGAACCGGATTTGCCTTCGCCTGCACCGGTCGCAGTCGCTGCGCCCGATGACGAAGGTGAACGCCGCCATGCCACCGTCATGTTTTCCGACCTGACGGGCTACACCGCGCTCAACGAGGCCTTCGATCCGGAGGAAGTGGAGGGCATCATGGCGCGCATCAAGCGCGAAGCGGTTGCCGTCATCGAACGTCATGGGGGCAGGGTCAATCAGTTCGTTGGAGACGAGGTCATGGCCTTGTTCGGTGTGCCGGTCGCGCGTCGGGACGACCCGCGCCGCGCGGTCGCCGCCGCGTTGGAACTGCATGCCGTGGTCGACGGCATTGCTGCGGGTCTGGCGCAGCGCCTGGGTCGGCTGTTATCGATGCACACTGGCATCCAGACTGGCCTTGTGATCGCGCGGCGTAGCGACTCGCGCTCAGGCGATTACACGCTGACCGGCGACACGGTCAACACGGCTGCGCGCTTGCGCGCCTTGGCGCAGCCTGGAGAGGTGGTCGTCAGTTCGCAGACCTGGCAGCAGGTGTCAGACTACTTCGAGGCGACTGCCAGGCAGCCGATCGAGGTCAAGGGCAAGGAGCGCCCGCTGATCCCGTACCGCGTTCTCGGCGAGCGTACCGTGCCGCGGGTCGGCAGCCGACCCCTGGTCGGGCGCGCCGACGAAGTGCAGCAGTTTGAAACGCTGATGGAGGCGAGCCAGAACCGCGGCCGCGGCCGCGTCGTTTTTGTGCGCGGTGATCCGGGGCTGGGCAAATCGCGGCTGGTGGCAGAGTTCCTGCATTCGGCACTGGAACGTGGCATGGTGTGCCACAGCGTGTCCATCCTCGACTTCGGCGCGCGCACCGGCCATGACGCAATCCGCGCCCTGGCGCAGAGCCTGCTCGGCTTGCCCGCTGATGCGGATGAGGGCAGTCGCGCCGATGCGATCCGCGAACGCAGCGTGGGTGAGGGCGCTGCGTGGAGCCGATACCTGTACGACCTGCTCGACGTGGCCGCGCCGGCCGAAGTCGGCTCCCTGTTGTCCGCAACGGAACTGGGTGTGCGGCAAAAAGGAACGCAGGAGGCTTTGTGCCAGTTGTTGGTGGTAGCTCCCGGAGCGCCGGCCCAGTTCGTGCTGGTGGAGGACATTCACTGGGCAGACCCCTGGACCCTGCAACAACTCGGGGCCGTCGCGGCCCTGGCTTTGAAACACCCCCTGTTGTTCATGATGAGTACCCGCTTTGGTGGCGATCCGACGGTGGGTGACTGGCGCGCCGCGCTGCACGGCTTGCCGATTACCAGTATCGATCTCGGCCCGCTGGGCCTTGATGATGCGTTGCGGCTGGCGGCAGGGGCGGCGTCCATCTCGGATGCCTTGCTGCGCAGCTGTGTCGAACGTGCCGAAGGCAATCCGCTGTTTCTTGAGCAATTGCTGCTCAGTGCCGGCGACGAAGGCGCGGGCAACCTCCCCGGATCGATACAAGCGCTGATCCAGGCCCGCATGGACCGGCTACCGCCAGCCGACAAGGCGGCGCTGCAGGCGGCTTCGGTCTGGGGTCCGCGGGTTCCGTTGGCGGTGGTTCGCCATTTGCTTGGCGACCTGGCATATGACAGCCATATGCTGGTGGAGCAGTTCCTGCTTCGCCCGGAAGGCGATGAGCTGGTTTTCAGCCACGCCTTGATTCGTGACGGTGCTTATGGTTCCCTGTTGCATGCGCGCCGGCGCCAGTTGCACGTGTTAGCCGCTGAATGGGCCGAGCCGCGGGACGACGCCCTGGCCGCTGAACACTACGAGCGGGCGGAGGACGCACGCGCGAGCACAGCCTATCTGCGTGCGGCCAAGGTGCTTGCCGGACGCTTCGAGTACGCACAGGCCTTGACCCTCCTCGGGCGAGGACTCAAGCTGTCAGACGCTCCGGCCCAGTGTTTTCCTCTTCGGCTGGCACGCGCGCGGCTGCTGCTGGAGGTCGGGCAGCCCACGGAGGCGATCATTGCCAGCGACAGTGCTCTGGCGGTCGCACAGTCGGAGGGAGACCAGGCGCTGGGCCTGATTGCAAAGGCCTCAGCGATGCGGATCCTGGACCGCATCGAAGATGGGCTGCAATTGCTGGCTCGGGCTCAACCACTGGCTGAGGGCGCCGGCCTGACGCTGGACCTGTCGCGCCTGCACCACTTGCGGGGGAACCTGCTGTTCGCCACCGGGCGCGATGTGGAGTGCCAGCAGGAGCACGCGCGGGCACTGGATTTGGCGCGCGCCGCCGGGTCGCCGGAAGCGACCGTGGCCGCCATGGGTGGCCTGGGTGACGCGGTGTACGCGCAGGGACGCGTGCTCAGCGCGTACAGCATGTTCACTCGCTGCGTCGCGATGGCGCACGATCAGGGGTTCCTGCGGGTCGAGGTTTCCTACCTGCCAATGGTGGCGTGGTGTTCGGTGTACATGATGGACATGGAGGCAGCGATGGACAACAACCGGCATGCCTTGGGCCTGGCCGTGCGCACCGGAAACCAGCGCACGCAGATGATGGCGCTTGCCCAGGCGGCCATGTTCGATGGCTGGATTCGTGGCAACTGGCGTGCTGCCATAGCCAATGCGGAACAAGCCATCCAGATGGCGGTTGCCATCGGCAGCAAACGTTTCCAGGCGATGGCGCTGTACATCCACGCCCTGCTCGGCATTCGCGCCGGTGACCTTGCGTCGGCCAGAGTGCGCCTGGACGCGGCATTCGCAGCTGCCGGGGAAGGCGCGATGGGGTTCCTGGGGCCGCAGCTATATGCAACGCTGGCGCGCATCGAGCCCGACCCGGCTTTGCGCCAGCGCGCGCTGGCTGCCGGCTCGGCTATCCTGCAGCGTGGTGCAGTCAGCCACAACCACCTGGTGTATTACGATGCGGCGATCAGCGTCAGCCTGCAATTGTCAGACTGGGCCGCGGTCGACGCGAATTGCCAAAAACTGGAGGACTACGCCAGTGCCGAGCCATTTGCCTGGTCCCAGTTCCTTGTTCAGAGCGGCCGTGCCCTGAACAGGGCCGGGCAGGGTGAAGCGGGGCCGGAGCTGGTGCAGCAGTTGCAGCGTCTGCGATCTCAGTGCGAAAGCAGTACCAGCACCCTGCATCTGCCCGAGATCAACGCCGCGCTCGCGCGACTGGGCTATGGCTGATGCGCCTGCGTCGGCGTGTGCAGCGCGATAGGGTAGCGCGTTACGACGCGCAATTCAGCTGCTGGCCGTGATCCGTTTCCGGCGCATACGTACCCAATGGTTCATGGTCTCTACAGCGACCGAGAACGCCAGCGCGAAGTAGACATAACCCTTGGGTACATGCACGCCGAAACCGTCGGCAATCAGCAATACACCGATCAACAACAGGAACGACAGTGCCAGCATTTTGACGCTGGGGTGGGCGGCAACAAAGTTTGCCAGCGGGTTGGAGGCGATGATCATGATAATCATGGCGATCACCACGGCCGCCACCATTACCCAGAGTTTGTCGGCCATGCCGACTGCGGTAATCACCGAGTCGAGTGAAAAGATGATGTCGATCACTGCAATCTGCAACACGATCGATTTGAAGGAGGCGCCTGCCACGCCTTCAGGCTTGTCAGCCTGTTCGCCGTCATGCTCGGTCATTTCGTGGATCTCCACGGTTGCCTTGTAAAGCAGGAACAGGCCGCCGCTGATCAAGATCAGGTCGCGCCATGAAAACCCCCGGTCGGCAATGCTGAAGACAGGCGCGGTAAGCCCCACGATCCAGGCCAGCGTAGCCAGCAGCATCAAACGCGTGATCAGGGCCAGACTCAGCCCGACCTTGCGTCCCAGCGCGCGCTGGTGCAAGGGCAAACGCCCGGTCAATATTGCGATGAACACCAGGTTGTCGATGCCCAGCACGATCTCCAGAGCCGAGAGCGTGATCAGCGAGAGCCAGATTTGCGGATCGTTGATCCAGGTAAAAGTAAAAAATTCCATGGGACAGATTGCGGCGGATCAGGGCGCAGTGGAAAACCAGTAATTATTTCATGGGATTGTGTGCCGACGGTCTTGTTTTCGACCGTTGATTTGCGAATTTCAATTCATTTCAATTCATTTCAATTGAAATCGCGTTCGCCGCCGCCTGCGGAGCCTGTGGACA
>JAJAZK010000320.1 GCA_026785765.1 Rhodoferax sp.
CCTCGTTGCTGCCCAGGCTCATACGCGGCGCAAGCGGCACGCCTTTACTCTGAAAGAACTGCTCGGTTGCGCGCCGCGTGCCCGAGCCTGCTTCGCGCATCAGCAGGGTCTGGCTGTGCAACTGCTCCAGTGGCACGCGTGCCCGCAGCGCCCACGGATGGTGCTGCTCACCAATCAACACCAGCGGGTTGTCCATGAAGACCAGTTGCTCGAGTGGCATGTCGGTGGGCGGCATCATCATCACGGCCAGATCGTCCTGCTCCTTATGCAGGCGCTGGATCACGGCGTCGCGATTTTCCACCGCAAGATCTATCACCACGCCGGGGTGGGCCTTGGCAAACGGCTTGAGCATCTGGGCGATGAAGTACTCGCTGGTGCTCACACCGGCAATGCGCAGCACGCCGCGCTGCAAGCCCTCCAGTGCGCCGATAGCGTCCTCAAAGCGCGCCCACTCGTCAAATATGTGGGTGGCCGTTTGCGCCAGTACGCGCCCGGCATCAGTCAGTTGCACGCCGCGCCCGGCGGGGGTGAGCAGATCAGTGCCCACCGCAATCGCCAGCTCTTTGAGCTGGGTGGAGACGGTGGGCTGTGCGAGGTGAAGTTCGGTGGCGGCCTTGGTGACGCTGCAAAGACGAGCTACCGCTTCGAAGCTGCGTAGTTGGGCGAGGCTGGCGCGAGTGGGGCGAATTGTATTCATTGGATTATTCTATGTATTGAATCTTAAAACATTATTAGACGTCGATGCAAGTTAAAGCGACACTGCGGCCTGTTCATCCACCAATCACGAAACGAATATGCCCAACAAGACTCCCATCACCGTCGCCACCGGCGACGGCATCGGCCCCGAGATCATGGCTGCCACCATGCGTATCCTGGAAGCTGCGGGCGCGCAGCTTGCGCCAGAGTTCATTGACATCGGTGAGCAGGTGTACCTGGCGGGCAACTCCGCAGGCATCGCCCCCGAAGCCTGGGCCAGTCTGCGCCGTACCAAGGTGTTCCTGAAAGCGCCCATCACCACGCCACAGGGCGGCGGCTACAAGAGCCTGAACGTGACGGTGCGCAAGACGCTCGGCCTGTACGCCAACGTGCGGCCCTGCGTGGCATACGCCCCCTTTGTAACCACCCATTTTCCCACGATGGATCTCGTGGTCATCCGTGAAAACGAAGAAGACCTGTATGCGGGTATCGAGCACCGTCAGACGGATGAAGAGTTCCAGTGTCTCAAACTCATCACCCGCCCCGGTTGCGAAAAAATCGTGCGCTACGCCTTCGAGTACGCCCTCGCCCATGGCCGCAAGAAGGTCACCTGC
Organism: Rhodoferax sp.; assembly: GCA_026785765.1. Taxonomy (GTDB): domain Bacteria; phylum Pseudomonadota; class Gammaproteobacteria; order Burkholderiales; family Burkholderiaceae_C; genus CAISIP01. Next base: position 1,311 of record JAJAZK010000320.1, read on the forward strand.
ATGACCAAGGACAACATCATGAAGATGAGCGACGGGCTCTTCCACAAGGTGTTTGACGAGATCAAGGTGGAATACCCCGGCATCGCCAGCGACCACATGATTATTGACATCGGCAGTGCGCGTTTGGCCACCCACCCGGAACAATTTGACGTGATCGTCACGCTCAACTTATATGGCGACATCATTTCGGACATCGCGGCGGACCTGACGGGCAGCGTGGGTCTGGGCGGCAGCGCCAATATTGGCGAGCACGTGGCCATGTTTGAGGCCATCCACGGCAGCGCGCCCGACATTGCAGGACAAGACATGGCCAATCCGTCTGGCCTGCTACTGGGCGCCGTAATGATGCTGGTGCACATTCGTCAGGCTGAGGTGGCTGCCCGCATCCACAACGCCTGGCTGCGCACGATTGAAGATGGTGTGCACACCGCTGACCTGCACTCCGCGCACAGCGCCAGTCACGTGGGCTGCGCCGCGTTCGCCGACGCGGTGATCGCGCGCCTGGGGCAACAGCCGCAGACTTTTGGCGTGGTGGCTTATGCAGATGCACCGCCGGCGGCTGTAACCGCCAAGCCCCTGTACACGCGGGCCAAGCCTGCGGCCAAGAAGCTGGTGGGCGTAGATGTATTTGTGCATGAGGCGCAGGGCAATGCCGACTATTTGGCGGGCACGCTCACCGCGCTGGCGCCCATGCAGTTCAAGCTGCAGATGATCACTAACCGGGGCGTCAAGGTGTGGCCAGGCGGCTTCCCCGAAACCTTCTGCACAGACCACTGGCGCTGTCGTTTTCTGGCCGCTGACTCGCAGCGCGAACTGCACCATGGTGATCTTGTCGAACTGATGCAGGCGCTGATGCAGCGCAACGTTGACTTCATCAAGACCGAGAACCTGTGCACGTTCGATGGCGAACGGGGCTTCGCGCTGGGGCAAGGGCAGTAGTATCGGGGCGCATGCGCGCAAGTAACGAGGGGGCGCGGTAAGGACGACGGTTTCCCTTGCCCGCCCCGCCCGACGTTACTCCGTCCGGCACCGATGAGGCCTCCCAGCGCCTGCAGAGGTCGCTTGCCGGCATGCGCGACGCCAGCTTTATCGGCAACAAGCGGGTGATTTTCAATATCAAGGGCAACGACTATCGGCTGGTTGTGGCAGTACATTACGACAGATACCGGATGTTTATCGGATTTGTCGGCACGGAAAC
>JAJAZK010000321.1 GCA_026785765.1 Rhodoferax sp.
ATCTGCAATTCGTGGTCAGATTTAACACCCTGCAATGGGCATTTCCGGGAGCTGGCCGAGCATGTCAAAAAGGGTGTGCTTGATGCCGGGGGCCTGCCGCTGGAGTTTCCCGCGATGGCCCTGGGTGAGACGTTGATGCGTCCCACGGCCATGCTGTACCGCAACTTGGCGGCGATGGACGTGGAGGAAACCTTGCGCGCCAATCCTGTTGACGGTGTTGTGCTGTTGATGGGCTGCGACAAGACAACGCCGGCGTTGATGATGGGAGCTGCAAGTGTCGATCTGCCCACCGTGGGTGTTTCGGGTGGACCCATGAAGAAGGCCCACTACCAGGGGCAACCTATCAGCGTCACGATGATGTGGAAGATGTCCGAGGATGTGCGTGCCGGCAAGATGTCGGAAAGCGACTTTCGTGGTGTCGAGTCCTGTCTGAATTCGTCAATTGGCCATTGCATGATCATGGGCACGGCCTCCACCATGGCCTCGATGGTGGAGGCGTTGGGGATCGGCCTGCCTGGCAACGCCGATATTCCCGCCGTCGATGCCGGGCGATCGCGTCTGGCGCGAGAGGCTGGCCGTCGCGTGGTTGCGCTGACGCTGGAGGGCAGCAGGATGTCCAGCATCTGCACCATGAAAGCGTTTGAGAACGCGATTCGCGTGCTGGCAGCCGTGGGCGGCTCGACCAATGCGGTGATTCACCTGACCGCCATTGCCCGGCGGCTTGACTTGCCGCTTCGTCTGACGGATTTCGACCGCCTCACGGCAGATGTCCCGGCGCTTGTGAATATCCAGCCTGCCGGAACGCACGTCATGGAAGATTTTTACAGGGCGGGAGGAGTCAGGGCGGTGATGAGCGAGTTGGGCAAGGCCGGGTTGCTGCACGGCGGCTGCCTGACCGTGACGGGACAGCCGATATCCGCCAGTTACGGGAAGGCCGAGGTGTTTGATCGCGCAGTGATTCATGCCTACGACGCTCCGTTCAAGCCCAACACGGCCCTGGCCGTGCTGGAGGGCAATCTGTGCCCGGGTGGCGCCGTTATCAAAGTCGCTGCAGCGTCTGCGCACCTGTTGCAGCACAAAGGCCCGGCAGTGGTTTTCGACACAGTCGACGTGCTGAACGAACGGATGGCGGATGAAGACTTCGACGTGCCAGACGATGCGGTGCTAGTCCTGCGCAATTGCGGACCCAAGGGATACCCTGGAATGCCAGAAGTGGGAAACATGCCGCTGCCAAAGAAGGTGTTGCTACGTGGCATCCGGGACATGGTGCGAATAACCGATGCACGCATGAGTGGCTCGGCTTTTGGGACGGTGGTTCTTCATGTCAGCCCCGAGGCTTCGTCGGGCGGTCCACTGGCGATCATCGAGGAAGGCGACATGGTGGAGCTGGATCTGGCGCAAAGACGCTTGACGTTGCATGTCAGCGAGCACGACATAGCCAAGCGCCAGCTCAAGTATGCGCAAGGCAGGCTTGCCGTCTCCCGAGCCGCACCCCGGTCGGGGTATGTGGGGCTCTATCGGGCACACGTTAACGAAGCTAGTGAAGGTGCGGACCTCGATTTTCTAGTGGGTTGCCGCGGCGATGCCGTGCCGCGTGACAGCCACTGATTCATGGGCAGATACGCTGTCAGGAAAGGCGGCCCTCATCACCGGCGCAGGGCAGGGCATCGGACTGGAAACCGCCAGGCTGGCGCTTCGCAAAGGCGCCCGGGGCAATCGCGCTGGGCCGCAATGGCCCGCGACTGCCGCAAACGTTTCCAGAGCCGGTCTTGATCAAGCTTGATTTCGCTGTCTCCGACGAGGCGGACCTGCGCCTGCACGCGGCCGCTCCCCGGGACGGCGGACGCTGCGTCGCTGTACCACCACTTTGCCAGTGCTGCGGACCCCTTCAAAGCGCTTGCTGACCATGCAGCAGGGCCGCCGATCGGTCGGCTACAGCATGTTGTTTCGATAAAGCCATACATCCACATCAGGACGCGACTTCTGGGAGGCGCTGCGCGATGGCGTGTTTTCGTCGGGAATACCCTTGCCCGTCTAACATAATATGGTCATACAATTGGCCGATCCGGCGAGTCATCACTATGATCAAGAACGTGCATGGCAACACAGTGGACTACCTCGGCGCGGCCATCGTCGCGGGGCGTTTTGGAGCCAGTGGTGGACTGCCGCCAGAGCCCGCTTTGTGTGAGGAGCTCGGTGTCAGCCGCACCGTTGTGCGGGAGTCCGTCAAGTCGCTGGTGGCCAAAGGTCTTATCCATACCGGCCCCAAGGTTGGCACCCGGGTGTTGCCGGTCGACCAGTGGAACTGGTTTGACCCCGATGTGATTGCCTGGCAGGCGAAAGCTGGATTGACACCCGAGTTTGTGCGCGACCTGCAGGACCTGCGTCTGATTGTGGAGCCAGCAGCCATGCGGCTGGCAGCAGAGCGCGCGACCCAGCAGGACATTGATGGTATCGAGGAGGCCTACGCTGGCATGAAAAATGCCGTTTATGCCGGCGGTGATTACGTGACGCACGACCTGCGTTTTCACCTCGGTTTGCTGCGTGCCAGCCGCAACCGCATGCTGGTACAGATGAGCAAGGCCCTGGGTGCCTTGTTGCGTACCAGCTTCGAGATATCGACGCGGCGCAAGGACGGACACGTGTCTTCGCTGCCCATGCACCGGGCCATACTCGACGCGGTTATCGCGCAGCGTCCGGACGATGCGGAGAAGGCCGTGCGTCTGCTGATCGGCAGCGCCAAACACGACATCGACCAGGTACTGGCTTCGCGCCGACGTCTGCCGATGCTCGGCAATCCGGCGTCCGTGCTTAAGGCGGCCTGATTCGCGGCCACGCTGCAGCGCACGCCCGGCAACCATGCAAAAACCCATCGACATCTTCTTCAAGCTGCTGGAGTTCCTGGTGGTCGTGTTTATGGTGGCCATGGTCTTCATGGTGTTTGGTAACGTGGTGTTGCGTTACGCGTTCAATTCAGGGATCGCAATTTCGGAAGAAATGTCGCGTTATTGCTTCGTCTGGCTGACCTACATCGGCGCCATGGTGGCGATGCGGGAAGGCGGCCACCTGGGCGTGGATACCCTGGTCAAGCATCTGCCGCTGCTGGGCAAGAAGGTCTGCCTGTTTCTGAGTGAAAGCCTGATGCTGTTCTGCAACGGCCTTTTCTTCCTGGGCACCTGGAAGATGCACGACGTGCAGTTGACCAGTATCTCGCCAGTCGCAGGCATCTCGATGATCTGGGTGTTCGGCATTGGCTACGTGGTGGCGGTCGTGATGGGCATTTTCAACATCAATGTGTTGGTCCGGTTGCTGGGCGGCAAATTGCGCGACGACGAACTGGTGCAGGTGGTTGAGTCCGAAGGGCTGGCGGAAGTGGAGAAGGCACTGCGGGCAGCCAAGCCATGACCGTCACGATTTTCATCGTGAGTCTGCTGGCGGCAATGGCAATCGGCATGCCGATTGCCTATGCCTTGCTGGTGTGTGGCGTTACCCTGATGGCTTTTCTGGCGGCCACCAGTGGCCTGGTGACCTTCGATAGCCAGATCCTGGCGCAGCGTTTAGTCGAGGGCGCAGACAGCTTTCCCCTGCTGGCCGTCCCGTTTTTCCTGCTGGCTGGCGAGTTCATGAACGCTGGTGGTTTGAGTCGGCGCATCGTCAACCTCGCCATGGCCTGGGTCGGCCATTTCCGCGGCGGGCTGGGTTATGTCACGGTGATCGCGGCCGTCATCATGGCCTCGCTTTCGGGTTCGGCGGTGGCCGATACGGCGGCGCTGGCGGCGTTGCTGATCCCCATGATGCGCGCCGCTGGCTACAACGTGGGACGGGCGGCCGGCCTGATTGCATCGGGTGGCATCATTGCTCCGGTGATTCCGCCGTCCATTGGATTGATCATTTTTGGCGTCGCTGGCAACGTGTCGATCACCAAGTTGTTCCTTGCCGGCATTGTGCCGGGTCTGCTCATGGGGGTGGCGATCGGCCTGACCTGGTGGTGGGTTGCCAAGAAGGAGAACGTTCCCCCCGGTCGCAGGTTCACGTTGCCCGAGCGGCTGCGCACGACGGCGCAGGGTGCTTTTGCGCTGGCCCTGCCGGTCGTGATCATCGGCGGCATGAAGTTTGGCGTGTTCACGCCTACCGAGGCGGCGGTTGTCGCCGCCGTCTACAGTTTCCTGGTGGGGATGTTCATCTACCGCGAACTCAAGTGGTCGGCGTTGTACGGGCTGATCTTGTCTGCCGGCAAAACCACGGCGGTCGTGATGTTCCTGGTGGCGGCGGCGATGGTCAGCGCCTGGCTGATTACGGTGGCCAATATTCCGACCGAGGTGGCCTCCATGATGTCGCCGTTCATGGACAACAAGATACTGCTCATGTTCGTGATGATGTTGCTGGTCGTGGTGGTTGGCACAGCGCTGGATTTCACGCCGACGGTGTTGATCCTGACACCGGTGCTGATGCCGGTGGTGCTCAAGGCTGGCATCGACCCGGTGTATTTTGGCGTAATGTTCATCATGAACAATGCGATTGGACTGATCACACCGCCGGTGGGCACCGTGCTCAATGTCGTATGTGGGGTCGCCCGCATCAGCATGGACGATGCCTTCAAGGGCGTATTGCCATTCCTGTGCGCACAGCTGGCGGTACTGTTCCTGCTGGTACTCTTTCCTGCCATCGTCCTCGTTCCGCTGCAGTGGTGGATGCGATGATCCTCTTTTTTCAACCCCGTCAGTAACCCCAAGGAGACAAGCATGTTCAAGCGCAGAACCCTCACCACCGCCCTGGTGGCAGCCACACTGTTGGTGGCGACCAGTGCCTTCGCACAGTTTGCCGATCGCACCATCAAATTTACCAATGGCGTGAACGAAGACCATCCGGTCGGCGTGGGTGTCAAGAGGATGCAGGAGGTGCTGGCTGCCAAGACCGGCGGCAAGATGAAGATCAACGCGTTCTGGGGTGGCTCTGCGGGTGGTGATCTGCCGGCCACCCAGGCGCTTCGCGCTGGCACGCAGGAGATGGTGTGTACGTCGAGCTCGCCGCTGGTCGGTATCGTGAAGGAACTGGGCGCGTTTGACTTGCCTTTCCTGTTTGCGAACGAGCGCGAGGCCGACGCGGTGCTCGACGGACCGGCCGGTGTCTACTTCAACAAGAAGCTTGAGGAGGCCGGCCTGATCAACCTCGCGTACTGGGAGAACGGCTTTCGCAACCTTACCAACAGCCGGCGGCCGGTGACGAAGGCGGAGGAGTTCGATGGCATAAAGGTCCGGGTGATGCAGAACAACATTTTTCTCGATACGTTCCGCACCCTGGGCACGAATGCGGTACCGATGCCATTTGGCGAAGTTTTCACTGCCCTCGAGACCAAGACCATCGACGGCCAGGAGAACCCGTTCGTGACCATCGAGACGTCCAAACTCAACGAGGTGCAGAAGTTCCTCAGCGTCACCCGCCACGCCTACACGCCGTTCCTGGTGTTGTACAGCAAGAAGTTGTGGGACCAGCTCAACCCGCAAGAGCAGGCAGTCTTGCGCGAAGCGGCGATGGAGGGGCAAAAAGTTCAGCGCGCGGCAAACCGGACACTCAACGAAAAGTCGCTGGCCAGCCTGAAGACCAAAGGAATGATCGTGAACGAAGTCTCGCCGGCCGAACAGATGCGCATGTTTGAAAGGGTCAGGCCGGTTTACGACCGCAATGTGCCGACCATCGGCGCCGAGGCCGTCACCATGGTCCTTGACGCACTGAAAAAAGCGCGCGGCAGCTAATGGCTGTTTTCCTGTATGGCCGCAAGGCATCGTCCTTGCGGCCCCATCCGTGGAGGTGC
>JAJAZK010000322.1 GCA_026785765.1 Rhodoferax sp.
ATGCCATTCCTTATTGGCGCCGGACGGGTCAGCCCGCAACAACGCGCGCACGCACGCGCCCTGCTGCAAGCAGTCGGGCTGGCCAAGGCGGAGGACAAGCGGCCCGCCGAACTGTCCGGTGGCATGCAACAGCGGGTCGCGATTGCCCGCGCGCTGGTGCTGGACCCGCCGCTGGTATTTGGCGGACGAACCCACCGGCAACCTGGATACCGCGTCGTCAGACGAGGTGTTTGTGCAGTTGCGGCGCATGCACGCCGAACGCGGAACCTCGTTTGTCATCGTTACCCACGACCCGCGTCTGGCGGCGCGTTGTGACCGGGTGGTGGAATTGGTCGACGGCTCGATTGCGCGCGACGAGGCGATTACTGCGGCGGTCAGCGACGCCTGACGCCAGCGGGTGCTGCATGCCTGGGCGCGGTGTCGCCAGCAAGATGATCGGGCTTGCGGTCATGCCGTGGCCTCGTCCTGCCATTCGTCGTCCAGGTGCGCAGTATCGGACCAGCAGATCAGGGTCAGGCCCTGCGGCGTCCAGAGCAGGCGGTTGATGCTGGCATTGCCCAGATCCCAGGCACGCGGCGCGCGCAGGTCGACTCCGATGGCAGTACGGTACAAGACGTCGAGTACCCCGCCGTGTGCTACCAAGACGATCTGCTGACCCAGGTGGCATGCTGCCAGAGTGTTGGTAGTGCGTAACACCCGGTCCTGCAGCGCCGCCAGCGACTCGCCCTGGGGCGGTGCCCACTGCGGATCGCGCTGGCGCCACATCGCGGTCTGCTCTGGCCAGCGCTGTTCGAGTTCGGCAAAGGTCTGGCCCTGAAATGTGCCGAAACTTCGTTCGCGCAAGCCCGGCTCGGTGACCGTGCGCTGGCCCACCGCCGTCGCAATCAACTTTGCCGTGTCCCGGGCTCGCAACAAGTCGCTGCTATAGACCGCGGCAAACTGCTCGCTGGCCGCCAACGCACGGCCCAGCCGCTGCGCCTGCCAGTGCCCATGGTCGTTCAACGGGATGTCCAGCTGGCCCTGGATGCGGGCGTCCACGTTCCAGGCGGTTTCGCCGTGCCGGATGGCAATGATGCGGGTGGCTTCCATGGGTCCGATTTTACGGACCACCGCGCGCGGCCGGGAACGCGCTCAGCGGGCAATCTCGATCAACACACGGCGCGCGCCGGCTGGGGCTGCAGGAAATCCCTGCATGGCTGCCTGCAACATCGCGCTCAGGATGGCTGCGTCGTCGGGCCAGGGTCCGTCGTGTTTGGCGCGGCTCTCAAATACCACCTGCATGTCCGCCAGCCGGCGCACCACGACGGCCAGTTCACGCCGGTAGTAGGGTGACTCGGGCACGCCGAAGGCAAGGGGTGGGCTGCGCATCAACAGGCCGTAACGACCGGGTTGCGGGAAATAGAGTTGGTAGGCGCCGATAAACCGTGCGTCGTCCCAGGGGGACTGGGCGTCGCGGAATTGGCGCAGGTCCAACTGCACGGTGTAATCGGGTGCGGCGTCGTCGCGGCGCAGTCCGGCTTGCTCGAGCAACGGCTGGGCCAGCGCTTCGAGCGCACTGCTTTGCGTCGCACGTGCCTGTTGCGAGGGCAGTCGCTCGAAACGGTAACGCACCGGCAGGGTGACGGCTTGTGTGGTGCTGGCCGAAAAGCTGGTGACGTCGCTGTCCACGATGCGCATCCCGGAGCAGCCGCCCAACGCCAGGGTCAGCAAAACGAGAATGACGTTCGTAGCTTTCATAACAACCTCCCCTTGATGGTCAAATCGGCTCCCGGCTCCCGGCACCGCGCCGTGTCGCCGCAGCGGCGCCAGGCCCGTGCGCCGAGTCCTGCCGCGCCGCCTCGCAATGTTCCCCGTGCTTCAGGCGTCCAGCCGCACTACCTGAACCGGCGCCATGGCGCTGGTAGCAAATTCTTCGGTGTCAAACGCCAGGTCACCGTCTGGTGAGGCGACGCCGCTGGGAGTGAGACCGGCAAAGTCATACCGCGTTCCATCCATCAGGTGCGACGGAACGACATTTTGTAACGCAGTGAACATGCTCTCGATGCGACCCGGATGCTGTTTCTCCCAGTCGCGCAGCATTTGGCCGACCTGTTTGCGCTGCAGGTTGGTCTGGCTGCCGCACAGGGTGCACGGAATGATGGGGAACTGGCGGTGCGCCGCCCAGCGTGCCAAGTCGCGTTCGGCCACCAGCGCCAGCGGCCGGATCACGATGTGGCGGCCATCGTCGCTGACCAGCTTCGCCGGCATGCCCTTGAGTTTGCCACCAAAAAACATGTTCAGGAAAAAGGTCTGCAGGATGTCGTCGCGGTGGTGGCCCAGGGCGATTTTGGTCGCCCCCTGCTCGTCTGCTACGCGGTACAGGATGCCGCGGCGCAGGCGGCTGCACAGGCTGCACATCGTCTTGCCTTGTGGGATGACACGTTTGACGATGGAGTAGGTGTCCTGGTTTTCGATGTGAAAAGGAACCCCGAGCGCGCGCAGATAACGTGGCAGCACATCTTCAGGATAGCCGGGCTGCTTCTGGTCCAGGTTGACGGCAATGAGCTCGAAGTTCACCGGCGCGCGCGCACGCAGTTTGAGCAGGATGTCCAGCATGGCGTAGCTGTCCTTGCCGCCGCTCACACACACCATGACCCGGTCGCCTTCGCCGATCATGTTGTAGTCGATGATGGCCTGGCCCACCAGGCGGCAAAGGCGCTTTTCCAGCTTGTGTGTTTCGCGCTCGATGCGCACGCTGTTGCCAGACGCCACCGGCGCAGCTTCGATCACGCCGGTTGCCGGATCGATCACCATTGCCCTGTCTCCACCCGGATCGCAACTTCGCAGTCGTCAAAAATTTCGAGCTTGGCGATCTTCACCCGCACACCCACCACACCTGGTAGTTGCATGAGTCGCCGCGCCAGCTTGCCGATCAGGGTTTCGAGCAGGTTGACATGTTCGGCCGTGCACTCGTCGATGACGATCTGGCGGACCTTGCGGTAGTCCAGCACATGGTTGATCTCGTCGTCCACCGGGTGCAGGGCTTGGGTGCCGAGGTTGAGCTCGGCGTCTACCTGGATCGGTTGCGGGCCGGTTTTTTCGACGGCCAGTATGCCCAGATTGGCGGCAAAGCGCAATCCGTGGAGCGTCAGGATCTGCGTGCCGCGGGGCTTGTTCATGGTCGGGTCTCGGGTAACTCGTGGCACGTGCGCGAAGCGCTCACATAAGCGAGAAATCACGCTCGAAGCGTATCAGGTGCTGGCCACCGTCGACCAGCAGGGTGGTGCCGGTGATGGACTGGTTTTCCAGGGCGAACAGCACCGTCGAGGCGACGTCTTCGGGAGTCGACGATTGGTCCAGCAGTGCCATCTTGTGGCGGGCTTCAAACTGCTCGGCGCTCAGCATCGGGCTGGTTAGCGTCAGGCCGGGCGCCACCCCAACCACTCGCACCAGCGGTGCCAGCCCCAGCGCCAGCATGGTGGTGGCGGCTTCCAGCGCCGCTTTGGACAGGGTATAGCTGAAGAAGTCCGGGTTCTGGTTCCACAGCTTCTGGTCGAGCAGATTGACAAACGCGCCACGAGCCGGCTCGCCGCTTTTTGCCCGCTCGGCCAGATGCTGGTGCAATGCCTGCGCCAGCAGCACCGCCGCACCGGTGTTGCTGCGCATGTGTTTGTCCATGGCGGCAAAGCTGAAACCTGCTGGCGTGTCGTGTTCGAAGGTAGATGCACTGTTGACCACGGCGTCCAGATGGCCGAAATGCGCGATCACCCGCGGCAGCAGGTTGCGCACCGCTGCTTCGTTGCCGAGGTTGGCGCGAAAACTTGCGCTGTTGCCCGACAGTGCGGTGCACTCGCGGCTGGTGCGGGTCGCGTCTTCGAGCGAATCGCGGTAATGCACCGCCACCTGCCAGCCGGACCGCGCCAGCGCCAGGGCGATTTCGCGGCCGAGTCGCTTGGCAGAGCCGGTGACGAGCACGGTACGGGCAGGAGCAGGCATTCAGGGACAATCCGGTTCAGATGGCAACACCCCAGAGTTTAACGAGCGAGCTGATGCAACGCCTGGCTGGCGCGATCACCGCACACGGTGGCAGCATCGGATTCGAGCAGTTCATGGAGATGGCGCTGTATACGCCCGGGCTGGGCTATTACGCCAGCGGTCGGCGCACCTTCGGCCGGTTGCCCGCACGAGACGGCAGTGACTTTGTGACGGCACCGGAGATGACGCCGTTTTTTGGCCGGGCCTTCGCAAACCAGCTGGCCCAGGCCTTGCAGGTAACTGCGACAAACGATCTGTGGGAGTTTGGTGCCGGATCGGGCGCCCTGGCCGAACAATTGCTGCGGGCGCTGGGCGAGCAGGTGCGGCGCTACACGATTGTGGATGTGTCTGGCGCCCTGCAGCAGCGTCAACGCGAGCGCCTGCAGGCGTTTGGCGACCGGGTGCGCTGGCTTGGCGAATTGCCCGACTCGATGCAGGGGGTGGTGCTGGGCAACGAGCTGCTCGATGCGATGCCGGTGCGACTATTGGCGCGCCAGCAAGGGGTCTGGCATGAACGCGGCGTTGCCTTGTCGCCACAGGCCGGACTGGTCTGGCAGGACCGCTTGACCGACCAGCGACCACCGCTGGAGATTGCAGGAGACCAGGACTACCTGACCGAGATCCACTCGCAGGCCGAAGGATTCATGCGTGCGCTGGCAGATCGGCTGGAGCGGGGGGCGGCCTTTTTCATCGACAACGGTTTCCCTGAACGCGAGTATTACCACCCGCAGCGCAGCATGGGCACCTTGATGTGCCACCGCGCGCATCGGATGGACGGCGATCCCCTTTGTGACATTGGTCTCAAGGACATCACCGCGCATGTCAACTTCACGGGACTGGCAGTGGCCGCGCAGGAGGCCGGGCTTGGTGTGCTTGGATACACATCGCAGGCACGTTTCCTGATGAATTGCGGCCTGTTGCCACTGCTTGAGGGCGCGTCCGTGCAGGAGCGTGTGATGGCGCAGAAGCTCCTGATGGAGCACGAGATGGGCGAGTTGTTCAAGGTGATCGGCTTTCATGCAGGCGAACCATGGCCGGCGATTGGTTTTGCCCAGGGTGATCGCAGCCATGCATTGTAGGAAAGCGCTGTACCCATGATTCGCTGGATGCTGGTCATTTTCCTGGCGCTGATTTTGATCAGCTGGTTTTCGCCGCTGCTACAAAAACTCGGCTTCGGACGCCTGCCGGGCGACTTCCGCTTTCGCCTGTTCGGACGCGAATGGTTTTTGCCGGTCACCACCACGGTGCTGTTGAGCATGGTGGCAGCCTTGGTGGCGAAGCTGATTTAGCGGCCGCATGGCGCACTGGATACTGCTTTGCGTCGTGTACCTGGCTTTTGTCAGTCTGGGCCTGCCTGACAGCGTTTTTGGTGTCGCCTGGCCGACCATGCGCAGTGGTTTTGAGCGCCCGCTGGAAGCGGCAGGCCTGGTCATGCTCGCGGTCACTGCCTGCTCGGCGCTGTCGGGATTTGCCAGCGGTGCGGTGCTGAAACGCCTTGGGACCGGGCCGGTAGTTTTGCTGAGTGGTTTCCTGACCGGGCTGGCACTGCTCGGTTTCGCGTTTGCCCCATCGTTCCATTGGTTGCTGTTGTTCGCGCTGCCTCTGGGCCTGGGCGCCGGAGCGGTGGACGCGGGGCTGAACCATTTTGTGGCAGCGCACTACTCGTCGCGCCACATGAACTGGCTGCATGCGTGCTGGGGCGTGGGAGCCACCATCGGGCCGCTGCTCATGGGTGCGGCGCTGGTGGGTGCGCAGGGCTGGCGCGCCGGTTACCAGACCATCGCGTCGGTTCAATTGTTGCTGGCGATGGTGTTTTTGCTGACGCTGGCATTGTGGCGCCGGGAGCATGGGACGGGTCCGTCGGCGGTCGCAGCGCTGGCCGACGTCAGCCCGCAGCGGCCGGTTCCGGCGTGGGCTGCGTGGCTGGCGCCGACCTTATACCTGGCCTACGCCACGATTGAGGTGGGTACCGGCCTGTGGGCAGCCAGCATCCTGGTGGAGGAGCGCAGATTGGCGCCGCAGATGGCCGGATTCTGGGTGGCCTGTTTTTTTGGCGCCATCATGGGGGGGCGGTTTTGCCTCGGACTGGTGAGCGCATGGTTGGGCAACCGGGTGCTGGTTCGCGCCGGTATTGGTCTGGCGATAGTCGGCGCGGCCCTGTTTGCCGTTCCCGGGCTGCCGCCAGCGCTGTCGCTGGCGGGGCTGGTCATGCTGGGTCTGGGAGCAGCGCCAATTTATCCGGCGCTGATGCATGAAACCACGCGCCGCTTTAGCGCCGACCTGGCGCGTAAAGCGGTGGGCCGCCAGGTGGCTTTCTCGTATATCGGTGGGGCCGTCGGGCCGGCGGCGCTGGGGTTGCTGGGCGCACAGTGGGGCCTGAACCTGATCATGCCCGGCGTGCTGCTGGCGTTGTTCGTGTTATGGCTGATGGTCTGGCGCTTGGACCAAGTGACTTGACGCGGCGTGGGGAGCTCACTGAAATATGCGCAGCCAGCATCGATCGGTAGTAATATCATTAATATCATTAATATCTAAAATATCATGCAATCGCTTGAGTCAACCATCTCCAGTTGGGGCAAGTCCACGGCGCTGCGGATCCCGTCTGCCCTCGTGAAAGCGTCAGGGTTGCGCATCGGACAAACCGTTCGCCTGGAAAGCAGCGCTGACGGAAGCATCACGATTCGCCCGGTGCTGGCGCGCCCAGACCTTGCGGCGTTGCTGGCGCAAGTCACGCCTGAAAATCTGCCGGACCAAGCGGACGTTTTGTCGGGCAAACCGGCCGGATCCGAAGTATGGTGAAGGCAGACATGAGGGCGCCGCAAGAAGGCGAAATCATCTGGCTCGATTTCGACCCGCAGAGTGGGCACGAGCAGGCAGGTCGGCGCCCGGCCTTGGTACTCTCCAAACTGGCTTACAACCAGCGCATCGGGCGCGCGTTGGTTTGCCCGATTAACTCGAAAGTCAAAGGCTACCCGTTTGAAGTGGCGATCAAGACAAACTCCGTCACTGGCGTAGTTTTGAGCGACCACCTCAAGAACGTGGACTGGGTGTCCCGCGCAGCAACCCTCACCGGGGAAATCGTGTCCAACACCGACCTGCAGCGCGAGTGGCGACTGGTGGAGAGCGTGGTGGATATTCCCTGAGAGCCTTGTCAAAATTCCGTCGCAAGGTGTATA
>JAJAZK010000323.1 GCA_026785765.1 Rhodoferax sp.
CGGGCGCAGCTCAGGGGGCAGGGTGAAGTTTTTCAACCCCATCGCCCGCATGACATCGTGGACAACGCCGGTATAACAAAGCTCCAGACGCGCTGTCCAAGCGCTATCCATCGTTGAGGCGGTTTGAACTGGTGGCATCCGTTTCCTTTCGATATACGTAGCTGTCGCCTTTACGGCGGTGGGTCAACTGTGTGCCCGAGCGACACTGAAATCTCCATCGCACCCTGCCCAAGTATCAGCAGGGCGGCATCCTTCGTAGGCCCACGCAGACTACCAATCCCTTCAAGATAGGGAATGACTAGCGCTGCCACGACCTGTCCGTGTCGACCCCACACCGGGTAACCAAGGTTGGTCACGCCGTACGTCTGCAGGCTTGGGGAGCAGGCATACCCGTCTGCCGCAACCTGGTCCACCGCTGCCATAAAGTCGAATCGGGAGATGCCAGATTCCCCGTTCAGCAAAGCATGTTGCTCCAACAAACGTTCACGCTCCTCTGCTGACCGGAATGCCAGTAGCACCTGTCCAGACGCGGTGTGGAACATTCCAACGACCGCCCCGGTGCGCAAATTGAAAGACTGGTTGCCCGGGGCCTCAACCTGGGCAATCACCAGGATGCGGCCGCCCTCGATAACCGTGAGATGACACGACTGCCTGGCCTTTCGGGCGACCGCTTGCATGGCAGGGATCGCGGCCTCCGTCAATGTCCGCACCGGTCGGTTTCTGTGCGCCAGTTCAAACATTCTGCTCGACAGGTGGTAGCGGTCTGCGTAGTCAACCCGGACCCAGCCGCGCCGTTGAAGGGTCACCACCATACGGAATATCTCACTGAGGCTTCGCCCCAATCGCTGCGCGATTTCTGCCATTGCAAGGCCATGTTCGGCCTCCGTCAGCAGCTCAAGGATGTCAATGCCTTTGTCCAGCGCCGGCGCGGAATAGGCGGCTGGCTTTGCAGCGGGAGTTGCCGCCTTGCTCTGCTCGGGCAGGAGGCTTTGCGTCAATTGTGATCGTGTTCCGTGAACGGGCGCCGTCCTCGATGTCGATGTGTTCATGGAAACATCATGCCTGTTGTGATTGCACTTGACGGCTTGCGCCAGACTCTGGCTACTGTCAGGCTGGGCAAATCGCATGCGGAATCGGACGCTGTCACTGGTTGTAGAGCAGGTTGGGAAACCACAACGTCAAGGCGGGAAAGATACTCAGCAAGACGAGCAGGCCACACATCATCAACAAGAACGGCAGCACTTCGACCGCATAGTCCCACATTCGTACGTTCAAGACGCGGGATGCGATGTACATCATCCCGCCCACTGGCGGCGTGATGCCGGCGATGGTGAGGTTTGCCACCATGATGATGCCAAAGTGCACCGGGTCAATGCCAGCCTTCTGGATGATGGGGAGCAACATCGGGGTCAGAATGATAAGGGCGGAAGACCCTTCAATCGCGGTACCGATGATGATCAACAGCACGTTGATCGTGAGCAGCAGGGCTAGCGGATTCCATTGCCCGCTGAGGCCCATCGCCATCTTCTGCGGCACCTGTTCCCAAGCGAGGTAGAAACCAAAGGCAGACGCGGCACAAATCATGATCATCACCGCACTGGTGTCGAGTACGGCCTCGCGCAAAATGGAGGGCAGTTGTTGCCAGCGCACAGTGCGATAGATCACCATCCCGATCAGTAGCGTGTAAAGCACCACCACCGCGCCCGATTCAGTGGTGGTGAAAACACCGTAGCGTGTACCCATCAAAATCATCACCGGAATCGAAATGGCCCAGAATCCATCCAGCAGCACCATACGAATCTCCCGGCCGTCGGCGCGGACCGACCGCTGCGCACCATATCCTCGACGAACCGCGACAACATAAGTCGTAATCATCAGCCCACCCGCCAGCAACAGGCCGGGGACCACGCCAGCGGCGAACAATCGCCCGATTGATGTTTCGGTCAGGTAGCCGTAGATGATTAGCCCTATGGATGGTGGAATCAATGCGGCAATGATGGAGGAGCTCGACGTGAGGACTGCGGCGAAAGCCCGGGAGTAGCCATGCTTCACCATCTGAAGACCAATTGTCTTTGACAGGATCGCGGCGTCGGCATTGGACGAAGCGGTCAGACCGCCCAGCATCGTCGCCAGGACGATGCACATTTGCGCCAAGGCGCCCGTCATGTGACCGACCAGGACCTCGGCGACATTGATCAGACGCCGCGTAATTCCCGCGGCGTTCATGATGGCTCCCGCAAGCACAAAAAACGGCAGCGCCAGCAGCGAAATCGATTGCGTTCCCTCCAGCAGCTCTTGCGAAAATGTGGAAAGCGGTATGTCGTTGCGATTCAGGAAAAAGAACAACAACGCGGAAACAGCCATCGCCCAGGTGATGGGTGTCCTCAAGGCAAACAGTACGACCATCAGGATTGCTGGCAGCCAGGGGTAGAGAGCCGTCATGTGATGTTCGCCTCGTGACCGTATGCGTCTGGATCGTTGCGCCTGAACCATGCCTCGATATGCCTTGCGAGCATCATGAAGGCGGCAATGCCCAACGGGGCGTAAATCACCGACCGCGGTACATTCAATGCAATCGTCAACGACTTATGGGCATCCAGGGTATGGAGCACGGAGAAAATGCACAAGGCTGCGAAGAAGAATGCCAGCAACCAGAAGTTGAAGACCGCAACCACGTGTTGCCAGCGCGGGGAGAAACTGACGACCAGTATGTCAATATCCGAATGCAGCCGGTAACGCACGCCGGCGGCCGCACCGAAAAAGACCAGCCACGCAAATCCGATCGTGGCCACCTCGTAAGTCCAAGCCGCTGGCTGGGGAAATAAATACCGTGTCAGCACGCCCCACAACACTGCGCATACAACGACAACCAGGGACACTCCGGCAACGAGTTCCTCAAGAGGTAGCGCGAACCACCGAGCAAGTCGCCGCGTACGGCTATGCATGCTCGTCATCGGTTGTCGCAGTTGGCCAGGGAAAGCGTGAA